>JALHUF010000157.1 GCA_022866195.1 Terriglobia bacterium | reverse complement strand
TTCGCCCCAATAGCCGACGGAGGAAACATCCACCGTGTCGAGGTAAGGGTGGCCGTCGTAGCGCGCGCCGGCGGCTGCCACGAGCTCGCCCCAGTATTTCAGATAGAGCGGGTCGCTAAAGTCGGGCTGCCAAATGGCGCCGTCCTTATCGGTGGGCTTGTTGGCCCGGCGCGCGCCCGAGTTCTGATACCACTCCGGCAACGGGTGTTTCTGATCGTAGGGCATCAGGCGAATTGCTAATGTCTGGCCGTGCGCGCGCGCTTCCTCCAGAGCGTTGTCGATAATCTCCCAGCGGTACTTCCCGCGTTCCGGCTCGAGCGCCATCCAGAACCAGCGACAGTAGGAAATGGAAGTGTCAGGAAAGTCCGGCTTGGTTGTTGCAGCGGCCAGTTTCGAGGTAGGGCCCTCCTCTGACCACCGGCCGCCCGTGTTAACGGGGTCGCCGTTGAACCGCTGGAACGTCTGGATGCCCATGCCGGGGTTTACCAACACCTCGTCAATTTCCTTGGGGCGAACGATAACCGTCTCATCCTGTGCAAGGCCGTTCGCGACAGCGGCGACTGCAACCAAAACCAAAACGAATGCTCTTCGCATCATGGCGGAATTCCTCCAGCGTTTAGCTAGGGTGGCTTTCGCCGACACCCAGGCGGGCCAAGGTTCGTCTCAAAATCGGCTTCTTATCCGCTGGCGCGGGCGCAAACATGTCCGGGCGCTTCAAGCCGATTTCTTTAGCCACTTTCAGGCAGTAATCCAGCCTTCCGGCTTCCTCGCCGTGGGCGTTGGAGCCGAAGGAGAACTCAACGCCTGCATCCTTCGCCGCTCTTATGAACGCCAGGCTCGGAATGTTGTAGCGGGAGTTGATTTCAATGGCGACCTCATGCTTTACAGCGGCGGCAATCACTTTCGCCATCCGCTCCTTTGTCCAGAGTGCGTCGTACTCTGCCACGATGGGTTCCGGAAGGAACGTGGGGTTGGCAAAGATATCGATCGGCTCCTGAGAAATGACCCGCACGATGAAATCCACATAGCGGTCCATGAAATCCTGCTTGTCAACGACCTTGGCTTCCGAGGTCCACAGCCGCACCAACCGCCCGTCTTTCTCGGGGAAGGTCAGGGCGTCGGACAAGACGAAATCGAGTTGCGCCACAGCCTCCTTCGAAAAGCACTCCATCCAATCGAGCCCCTCTGCTTGCATACCCTTGTAGAAAGGCTGCCCGGAGAGCCTTTCGATATAACGCTTCAAATCATCGTCGCTGGCCAGCGTTTGGTGGAATCCTCCATGCTCGACCACGCCGAACTTGACGCCACGCTCCTTCGCCACCTGGGCTGCCCTTTCCAGGGGGAAATCGGATTCGATGTGAGCGTGAAAATCGACCAAGGGAAAATCGAGTTCGTCGCCGGCCATCGCATAGCTGGGATGTCCCCAAGTCCGCAGGGGGACAACGGCCAGCGCGCTCGCCGCCGCACCACACTCGAGAAACCGGCGTCGTGAAATCTGATGTCCCATAGTAGGCCCCAGTTCGTGACTCCACGCGGAATCTCCGATGGCCGCCTCTGCCCGGACGAGGAGTGCACAGCGGAGGATGGAGTCGAGGCATTGTAACGCAGGTGAGGAGGGATGAAAGCAAGAAACGGGTCGCTAGCTTGCGCGCCAGCGACCCGTTTCCTCAGGCGGGAGGCCGGATTGTAAAGAGTTCAGGCCGTTTCGTAGCGCTCCCGGGTCCGCAGGCTAGAAGCCTTCCGTGCAGCCCGTAAAGGCCAGGGTCTGCGCCGTGACGGGCGTGCCGGCGGTTACCTTCAGCGGGTTGCCCACGTTATCCAAGTTTGTTGTCAGGCTTGAGGGTGAGCAATTCGCCGTCCCCCCGCTGCCGGGCACAAACGCCCGGGCGTTGACGCGGTAGAGAACATCACCCACCACTGGGGTGGCATACACTGTCCCCGAAGTGGTGAAGGTGCCCACCATGGGATTACTGGCGGGCACGTAGAGCGAGTAGCTAGCGCACTTGGTGCCGCTGGCGCAGGTGGGCAGCGCCTCGGTAGCGACGTTCTCCGTCGAGCCCGGGAGCAGCGGAATGGTTACCAGCGTTGCCGTGCCCCCGGACGGCGTGGCTTCCTGGAATGCTGAAAGGGCAATGTCCGACCCCGTGGCACCCGTGGCGCTGGCGGTGCTCACCTCACCCTGAATCTCTCCCGGCGTAGTTGCGGTGCCGGTCTCCGGGACGAGCAGGATGTTGCCCAGCGCCGCACCCGTCGGCACCTTGAAAGTAATCGTGGCGTTGTAGGTCACTCCGGCCTCGCTGACCGCCGCCACCACAATATCGTATTCACCTGGTGGCAAGGGGCACAGACTGAACGTGCCATCGGTGGCATTAGCCGTCCGCTGCCGGATCACGCGATCGATACCTTCGCTGTCCGGCTGCTCAGCCAGAACGAAAATCGTAGCGTTGGGGATAGGATTTCCCGTGACGCTGTCCACCACCTTGCCGGTGATGGAATCGGTGGTCAGCGACACCTCGCCGATGTGGAGCGTAGGCTTCAGGCGAAACTGGCCGTTGCCTTGCCGCAGGATGGACTGACAGGCACTGAAGTCGATGTTGAGGTCTGCGGTCTGCCCGGCATCAATCTTGATGGCGCCGCCCGCAATCTGGCCGGGAGGAATCTTGATTCCAGTCTTGTCCTCGCTGCTTAGCAGCAAGGTTTTGACGCTGCCGTCTTCCAGTCGCGCGCAGTTGTACCCGTTGGCCCCGCAGTTGTTGGGTTGGGGCGTCGCCTCGCCCGCAGCCGGATTGTTGCTCAGCAGGTACAGGCGAATTTGCTGGTAGTTCCCGGGGGGAAGGCCGGTGGTGGACCCGAGCGTCGCCAGGGTGCAGGAGGTGTCGCCGATGCTGAGCAGGTCGATCTGCTTGGGAGTGCTCCGCAAATCAACCAAATCCACCCAGCCGCTGTCGTCCGGGTTTGCCGTGCTGGAGATGTGGGCCCGCACCCGTGTCACGGTCACCCAGACATTCGTGAAGTCACCGATGGGAGCTTTGCAGGTCGGCGGGTCACTCAGCGTCAGTCTGACGCTCCCCGTCGTCGGCTGCGGGGTCGTGCCACCTCCACAACTGGCTAGCAGCGCCAGCGTCGCCAGGACCCCAACTAGCAGTGCCAATCTGCAGATGGACCAAAGCGGCTGACACCTCATTAGCGGACCTCCTCGGAGCGCTCGGCGCGTATCGGCATTTTTGCGATGATCATCCCCCTGCCGTAGCACACAGAACGCCAAAGTGCTCTCGCTGAAACACGTTGATTTTACGCCACTTGTTACGCGCAGGCCAAATAATTCCATGAAAAACACGCCCATCCCTGTGTAGATCTTTCCACAAGGTCGCCGCAGGCATGCTAGATGGGCATCCGGGGCGACGATCGGTTAGATGTACAACCTCCCGTTCCGGTTGGTATGTGAATATCGCTATTCACCCAGCCCGCACCACTCCCTACGGCGCCATGAGCCGTGCGAGGGGCCAGTCCGCCCTGCGAATCCCCCTACAGGGGCAGCGGCACGGGCCGGCGTTCCCGGGCCGAAATCTCCGAGGCGAAGCATATCTCGTGCGTCAGGGCGGCGTCCTCCAGATTCGCGTGGGATTCCCGGCCGTTCAGAATGCAGTCCACGAAGTGGTTGACCTCGTCGCGAAAGGGGTGATGCGTCACGTCGCCGCTGTCGGGCAGAATGGTGGGAATG
>JALHUF010000156.1 GCA_022866195.1 Terriglobia bacterium | reverse complement strand
GAGAGCTACTACTCGCGCTACGCCCTCGGGATGCAACTATATCTCGCCGGCGAAAGCCTCATGAAATGGATGGTCTGGGACCTGATGCGCGGAATCGATCTGCTGCTCGAGAAACCTTACGTAGACCCGAACCGCATTGTCATGCTCGGCGCGGTGGCCGGCGGCGGAGATCCGGCGGCAGTAACGGCAGCGCTCGACAACCGCATCGCGGCCGTGCTGCCGTTCAATTTCGGCGAGGCCGGGCCTGAGGAGCATTATACGGAGGGCCCCCGCGGCTACGATCTCGAGACTGCGTATCCGGGGTGGGGCGAATGGGAATCGACGCGTTGCCTGCGGCAAAGCATCGTCGGCCAGTTCTTCCCGTGGTTCATCTGCGCTTCGGTCGCGCCGCGCCGGTTCGTCTACTCGTTCGAGATCTCTTGGCCGAACGGCGTGGAAGAGCAACCGGCCTGGGCGAGGTACAAGAAGGTATTCGATTTCTACGGGAAGAAGGACCATCTCGATCAGGTGGACGGGTTCGGACCTTTTCCCGGACCCGGCGAGTGCACAAACATCGGTGTTTGCCTTCGAAAGAAAATTTACCCGATTCTCAAGCGGTGGCTGGACGTCCCGATTCCACCCCATGAGTATCACAACGTGCGCTCGGATTCGGACCTGATGTGCCTGACGCCCGAGGCCGCCGCCGAACGGAGACCGAAGACCGCGAGCGAGATCGCCTACCGGATGGCAGAGGAGCGCCTGTCTGCGGCGCGCGCAAGACTCGCTTCGCTCCCTGCGGCGGAGCGGCTCCAGAGCTTGCGCGCTTCTTTGAAGGCTAAACTCGGGGACATTGGGCCAAATACGCAGGCGGCAGCCCGCATCGCCTGGACTAAGCCCTTGTCCGGTTTTGCGGTGGAAGCTGTCGAGCTTCAAACGGTGCCCGGGCTGAGCGTCCCGCTGTTATTGCTCAAACCCAAGGCGAGTTCTTCCAAGCGTCTCCCGGTTGTCTTGGCACTGGCGGAAGGCGGCAAGGAGAGATTCCTTGCGGAGCGGAACGGCGAGTTGGCCGCGCTGCTGAAACAGGGCATAGCGTTATGTCTGACCGATGTGCGTGGAACCGGAGAGACGGCGCGCGGTTCTTCGGCAACGTCTCTGGCAGCAACCGAGTTGATGCTCGGCGATACGGCTCTGGGCGCGCGACTCAAGAATGCGCGCACCGTCCTGCGATACCTCTCCGGGCGCGCGGATCTTGACCCAAAGCGCGTCGTCCTCTGGGGCGATTCGTTTGCCGGAGTCAACCCGCACGGCTTGCTGCTCGATCAGAGCGTGGACCAGCAACCCGGACCTCAGGCCATCCAGCAAGCGCAGCCGCTGGGAAGCCTACTGGCGCTGCTGGCAGCGCTCTACGAGGACGATGTGCGGGCTGTCGCAGTGCGCCGCGGCCTGGTTTCCTATCTCTCGGTTTTGAAGGACCGTTTCTGCTATGTGCCGCAGGACGTGATCGTGCCCGGCATTCTCGAGAGCGCGGACATCGTGGACGTCATCGCGGCACTGTCCCCCCGCGCGGTGTTTCTCGAAGGCTTCGTCGATGGCCGGGACCGTTCGCTTTCCACGTCTGAGCTGGAAGGGGAACTCCGAGCGGCGCTGGCAGTGTATCGCGGCGCTCCGTCCCAACTGGTTGTCCGGGAGCAAGCAGCCGAACTCGAGCTTGCCACC
Source organism: Terriglobia bacterium (assembly GCA_022866195.1). GTDB lineage: Bacteria > Acidobacteriota > Terriglobia > UBA7540 > UBA7540 > JALHUF01. The sequence continues at coordinate 4,824 of JALHUF010000156.1, read as the reverse complement.
TGGATGGCTGGGCAGGTCTCGCGGTAACAATAGCGAGTGGGGAAAGGAGAACTCCCTTGCGATCGTTCCGTCGTCGAGAGATTCTGACTTGAACAACACAGTCGAGTTGCTGAAAGGGCCTGAAGACGTCGCCTCTTTTTGATGAGTTTTCTCATCCTCTCCTCCTGATCCTTCAGTCTGCGACCCCGCACCAGCGGCACACGAAAACCAGCAACGCCTTGGTGGCGGCAACCACGGAGTCGATCTCCAGATACTCGTCCGCGGCGTGCGTGTTGCCTCCCCGCGCACCCCAGAGCACGGCTGGAATTCCGAACGCTTGGTGAAACACGTACATGTCACAAGGACCTTCAATGCCCACGATCGCGGGCTCTTCGCCCAGCACCTTCGAAGCCGAACCCGCCAGCTCCTTCACGAGTGGCTCGGATTTCGAAATTGCCGAGCCCGGCAGCCAACGAAGGGGAAATTCTACGTGCGGCCGGATCGAGAACAGCTCTGGCGCGCTCCTCGTGACATCATCGAGCCATTCGGAAAACTCGCGCTCGATTTCCTCTTGCTGCTCCCCCGGCATCATCTGCCAGTACATTTCGATGTTGCAGGTCTCGGGGACCGTGATGGGTTCGGTAGTCCCCCAGGGGCTGGTGAAGACTTTGGTGATTGAAACCGGAACGGGATCAGTGTGATGAGAATACAGTTCATGGACACGAACCTTCCTGCGGCGCTGCGCAGCGAAGTCCTGGACCTTTATCAGAAAATGACGGAGCTGGTCCACGACGCCGGAAGGTAACTTGCCTTCGGTCAGAACTCCTCCGGAAGCCTGGAGGGTGATGTGCGCTGTTCGGCCGCCGCGCTGAGCGGGGCAGATCCTGAGGAAGGAGGGTTCGGAGATTACCGCCGCCTCGGCATTAAAGCCCTGCAAGCGTCCGGCGAGCGTACCGTTCACCCCGCCAAACTCCTCGTCGACGATGGTCTCGAAAACCAGATCGCCGCGCAGCTCGAGTCCCAGCTCACGGAGAGCCTCCACGATAAAGAGGTTTGTCCCTACGCCTCCCTTCATGTCGTTCGAGCCACGCCCGTAGAGGCGGTTCCCTACCACTTCGCCGCCGAAGGGATCGCGCGTCCACGGCTGCGAGCCGCGCGGCACGGTATCGATGTGCCCGGAGAGCACCAGCGACCGACCTCCGCCGTGCCCCCGCTTGCGCGCGCCCACATTCGGCCGTCGCGAGTAATCTCGCCCCGGCCAAAACAGCGGGTGTTCGCGCAGTCCCCTCACGTCCCCCAGATAGTAAACCGCCGGCTCCCATCCCTGCGGGCGCAGAAATTCCGCCACGTACTGCTGGCAGGCTTCTTCGTTTCCCGTTGGCGGCATGTTCTCCGAGGGAGTGCGCACCAGATCCTGGATGATTTCCACCAGCCGGTTCCGGTGACTCTCAACGTAGGAGCAAAGTCTATCTTCGAGCGCCGTATCCAAAGGCATGGGAAGCTCCTTGCCTCTTAGAGTTCAAAGGATCGGGGAGGAAGGCGAAAGCCCCGCGTGAGAACGGCGAGATAAATCACTCCCAGGGCCATCCAGCCAAACCCCACGAGCTTCGCCTTGGCCGTCAAACTCATCCAGACATAGCCGCACACCAGCGCGCCCAGTGCAGGGAAAATCAGGTTCAGTACGAAATCCATCCCCTGCCGGCGCCGCAGACGGAAGTAATAGTGGCGGATGACGCTTAGGTTCACCAGAATAAAGCCCACAAATGCCCCGAAGTTCAGGAGCTCGACAGCGAGCTGAAAGCGCATGAACAGGGCGCCGACGAGCGAAACGGCACCCATGGCGTAGATGCTGCGCGTAGGCGTCGAGTAGCGCGGGTGAACATAGGCAAAGATGCGCCGGGAGATGGCCCCGTCCCGGCCCATGCCGAACAGCAAGCGCGAGGCACCCGCCTGGCCGGTCATCGCGCTCGCCAAGCCCGCTACGAGCAGCACAAAAGTGATCCAGCCCAGCATCCACGGCCCGCCAATGGCGCGGCCGATGTCCAGGATGGCCGTCTCCACCTGGGGGAAAGAATGATAGTCGGGCCAGACAAGCGCGGCCAGATACACCGTCAGGAAGCAAAAGACGGTCTGGAGTAAACACACGACCACTGTGGCCACCGCAATGTCGCGCTCGGGCCGGTGCGTATCCTCGGCCAGGGTCGATACGGCGTCGAACCCGATGTAGGAAAGCGTGGCAATGCCGGCGCCGAGCATGAGTGAGCGCGGCGAGAAAGTCTCGGCGTTGAAGAAGGCCCGCGGCACGAACAGGCCCGCGAAGCCGTTCGAGCCGATGACCCAGTGGCCAGCAAGTCCAAGAAAGAGCACCGTGGAAGCGACCATGATCACCATCATGAGACGGCTGGCCCGCGCCGTCATGCGGATGCCCCGCACATTGATGAACGTAATGATCGCCGTGAACAACATGGCCCATATGAAATACGGAACCCGGGGCACCAGGCGCGCCGCGGTCAGCGCCGCGTAAACGACGCTCAAGAGGGGAATGAGAAAGTAATCCAGGATCATTGCCCAGCCGGCCAGAAACCCCACGTGTTCGCTGAGGGCGCGCTGTGCGTAGGTATAGGTAGAACCCGCCGCGGGAAAGGCGCCCGACATCTTCCCGTAACTTGCCGCCGTGAACAGCATCCCCACCATCGCCACCAAGTAGGCAAGAACCGCATGACCGTGCGAAAGTTGCTGCACGATTCCGTAGACGGGGTAAGGCGCCGTGGGCGTCAGAATCACCAGTCCGTACAGGATGAGGTCGCCGCGCGATAGGACGCGCTTGAACTGGGGCTTATAGCCCAGCGCCTCGAGGGTCGTGTCCGCTACCTGTTCAGCCATGCCGATATGAACCTGTTGTGCCCGGCGATTTACGACCTCGTGTCACCGCTAGCGCGGCAGCAGGTCGAGGCAAGCTAATTCCGAGAGCACGTCGTTTACCAGTCGGCGCGCCTCGTCCATGCGTGCCGGGATCGGGTCGCGCGGGGCCGGCGTGCGATCGAACTGCTGCGTTGCCAAATCAATCGCTCGTGTCAGAGCCTTTTCGCCCCGCTCGACAAGGTTTGTGAGCCCACCGCGGGCGCGCGCTTTTTCGAGACCTTGCCTCGCCAGCCAGAGGCACTCGTAGTCCTCGATTCCCTTGCGCAGCATCTCCCACTGAATGCTATCCACAGGGCCGTCGGGCCCGGGATACACAAACCACATGTCGCCCGAATGCCATTTGTAAAGGGGTTGGTCCCAAAAATTCTCCGGCCACCAGAAGTCCCACGCCCAACGAATGTACCCGTCAAAATTCCACTTCCAGATAATCCACCCGAGATAGCGTGATTCGAGCGGCTGGGAGAAGATGAAGGTGTTGGGATAGAGGGGCGTCACGGCGGTGTACAGCAGCGTGCGCTTGCCGGCCTTGCGACGCGCCGGGATGTCCGGCAACTCCACTCCGGTGCCCGGGCCGTAGTAGCCGTAGTGAAAGGAGAGTTCGCGCGACTCGGCCATGTGCCGCCCCTTTTCGTCGCCACCGCTGATCATCAATTTCAGTTCGGGCGCGACCTCGTGGAAAAACGGTACGACACGGTCCAGCACCGCCGTGTCGATTTCGTCGAAAGCCAGGTAGGCCTTCGCTAGCCAGCCCCTGGCGCGCAGGTGTTCCTGGAAGGCCCGGGCGAATTCGCCCCACACCGCCTTGTACTCGTCCGAGCCGGCTGGCAGGCGCAGCGAACGCCGCTGGCCGCTGTCCGTGTCCGTGTAGATGACAACGGAATGGTCGGAGCCGGGCTGGACGAGCGGCGACCAGCATTCGATGTGGTCGTTGATCCCAACCTTGAGGCACAGATGGACCCAGCGGTCAAAGGGTGAGAAGTCAAAGGCCAGCCGCGCGGTTCCCTCACGCGTCCATTCGCCTGCGCATTTCCATTCAATCAGGTTGCGCACAGCAAACCCAGTATCGCCGGCCCATGGGTCGTCAACAATGAAAGCCGTGATGGTCTACTGCCCGTGGGCAGCCAGGTTCTGGAGGTAACGTTCAAGCTGCCGCCAATGCTCTTCACCCCACAGCGGCAGCCGCTTGACGCGCGCTACGGAAGACGGATCCACAAGAATGTTGAGATAACAGTGGTAGCCGGAGGGCTCCGGCAGACTCACGGGAAGGACGTCTAGCTTGACGTGGAAAGTGTCCGCCTTGGCGCCATCGCGTAGGAGGTCCAGGGAACCTTTGTACTTCCCCGGAGGCGCGTCAGCGGGAACCCTGAAATCAATCCAGATTCCCTGGCTTTGGTAGGGGCGCAGGGAAACCGCGGGAACTTCCCAGAGCGGGTCAGGCGTATACTGGCCGTTCTCATCCACAGGGATGAGACCTGGGTAGCGAACGCGAATCAGGTTCGACCCAATCTTCTCGCCGTCAGCGGTGGTGAGTTCACTGGCGCGCACGGACAGTGACTTGACGGCTTGCGGGCTGCGCACGCCGAGCTGGATAATCACCCACTCGTTGCGGCAGGCCTGAAGCTCGATCTGGCGTCTTGCGAGGTCACGGCCGAAGCTATTTGGATAGACTTTCTTGTGCGGGTCGGCAACCCAGGTCTGAAAAGTCTTCTCCCACGCAGGCTCCGGGCGGCCAATCCACTGGCCGAAGGTCTCGCACCGTGAAAAAAGCGCGATGCTGACCACAAACAGAAGGAGTCTTTTTCTGGGCATTGGTTTTCCCCTTTCCGCGCCAGTGGTCAACCCAGCTCAGGCAAACAACGACTCAAGAAGCCTCAGCCGTTAACCGCTGGGCGCGCCTGTGCATTGCGTCCCGCTCCTACGGAT
>JALHUF010000155.1 GCA_022866195.1 Terriglobia bacterium | reverse complement strand
TCCGCGGGCGCGGCCTGAAGTGGGGCAACGCCATCCACCAGATGGTGCTGACGGGCTTCAACGCCCTCCCCATCGTTTCCCTGATTGCCTTCTTCATCGGCATGGTGCTGGCCTTTCAGGGTGCCTACCAACTGGAGAAGTTCGGCGCCGGCTATTTCGTCGCGGCGCTGGTAGGCGTCTCCATGACGCGCGAACTGGGGCCGCTGATTACGGCCATTATCGTAGCCGGGCGGTCGGGCTCGGCCTTTGCGGCCGAGATCGGGACGATGAAGGTCTCCGAGGAGCTGGACGCCTTGGAGGCCATGGGCCTGAACAGCGTCAAGTACCTGGTGGTCCCCAAGTACCTCGCCTTGCTCGCCATGATGCCCTGCCTTACGCTGGTCTCCGACCTGGCGGGCATCTTCGGCGGCGCGGTCTTCGGGATGTACCAGCTGGGCCAGACTTTTTCCATGTACGCCCTGGCTACGCGCGACGCGCTGGTGATGCGGGACATCTCCACAGGGCTGATCAAGAGCCTGGTGTTCGGCTTCATCATCACCAAGGTGGGCTGCTACGAGGGCTTTTCGGTGCGCGGCGGTGCCGAAGGCGTCGGCAAAGCCGCCACCTCGTCGGTAGTCGTTTCCATCTTTCTCATCATCCTGGCGGACCTGGTGTTCACCGCACTTTTCTACTACACGAGTTAGACATGGCAGAGGATTTCACCGGACCCCTGATTCGCATCGTCGACGTGGTCAGCCACTACGGCGAACGCCGCGTCCTGAACCACGTGAACCTGGAAATCCAGGCAGGGGAGACCATGGTGGTGCTGGGCGGCAGCGGCACCGGCAAGTCCACGCTGCTGCGCCACATCATCCGCCTGGAGATACCCACTGCCGGCCACGTGTACCTCAAGAACCACGACGTTTGTCACATGCCGGAGGAGCGCTTCAATCTCCTGCGGCGCAAGATTGGCATGCTGTTTCAGAGCGCGGCGCTGTTTAACTCCATGACCATCGAGGAGAATGTCTCGCTGCCTCTGCGCGAGCTGACGCAACTGGAAGAGTCTACCATCCGCATCATGGCGCGCATCAAGCTGGACCTGGTGGGCTTGAGCGGGGTGGAGAACTACATGCCCTCGGAGTTGAGCGGCGGCATGCGGAAGCGGGCGGGCCTGGCCCGTGCCCTGGCCATGGATCCGGAAATCCTGCTGTTTGACGAGCCCTCGGCGGGGCTCGACCCCGTCACCGCCGCGGGCATCGACAGCTTGATCCTCAAGCTCAAGCTCGCGTTCCCCATGACCATCGTCGTGGTCACCCACGAGATGGCCAGCGCCTTTGCCATTGCCGACCGCATCACGGTGATGCACGAGGGCGAAATCATTGCCGTCGGGACCCCGGAAGAAATCCGCACCAGCCCGCTGCCGCGGGTGCAGCAGTTCTTGACCCGCACGCCCGACGAGGAGGCGAAAGACACCCAGGCCTACTTGCGCGCCCTGACGCGTTCCGGGCCCTGAAGCGCTTCGGCCGTCGCGCGGGAGAATCCGGCGGCAAGCTGCGGGGAGCTAGCCGCAACTTCCAGAGTGAGGGTTGACCCATGGCACAAAAAGGTGAAGAGATCAAGGTGGGAGCGTTGGCGGTCGTGGCCACCGTCCTGTTCCTCAGCGCGCTGGCGTTTGTGGGCGGCGTGAATCTGTTGCGCAAGAAGCAAGTGGCCTACACCACCTATTTCAAGTTCGCGGGCGGCCTGGAGCCGGGTACCTTCGTCCGCTTTGGCGGGCTGAAGGTCGGCGCGGTGCAATCGGCGGAGATCGATCCGCAGGACTCCACCCGCATCCGCGTGCGACTGCTGGTGGCGGCGGGGACCCCGGTGCGCGTGAATTCCCGCGCGCGCATCTCTACGCTGGGCTTCCTGGGCGAGAACTACGTCGAGCTCTCGCCCGGCACGCGCGACGTCGCGCGGCTCGAGCCGGGCAGTGAAATCGCGGCACTGGAAATCGTGCAACTGGCGGAGGTCTTCAACAATGTCAACAACATCACCGTCAACGCCAACAAGCTGGTGAACGACATCGACGACCGGTTCCTGGTGCTGGCCGATAACACGCATCGGCTGCTCGACAACATGAACAGTCTGCTGGGCCCTGAGAACCGGCAGCGGATCGAATCGGCTCTGGCCAACACCGACGCGCTGCTGGCCGAAACCCGGCCGCGCCTGAAGACCACCCTCGCCAACCTCGACGCCGCCAGCGCCAAGCTCCGCCCCACCCTCGACAACGCCAACAGCGCCATCACCCAGACCAAAACCCTTGTCGGTAACATGGACTCGGTGGTGGAGGAGAACCGGCAGGAAATCCGCAAGGCCCTGCTCGACTTGCGTGCCGCCCTGACGGAGGCGCAACGGTTGATGGGCGACGTTCAGGAGACCTTGGACGCCAACCGCGCCAACCTCGATGAGACGCTGGAAAACATCCGCGCCAGCAGCCAAAACCTGAAGCAGTTCACCGATACCATCAAGCAGCGCCCCTTCAGCCTCATCCGCATCAAGGCGCAGAAGGACCGCGTGCCGCCGCTAGGGAAGTAGGGCGAAGCCTGCCCAGGCTGCCGGTCTGGCAAGCGTCTCTAGAGGCTAGATACGTTGCCTCTAATCCACGCCTGCCCGTACCCTCAACCTTCCCGGGTTAGGAAGGCTAACCACCTGTTTTTTCAACGACATCTGGGCTGTCCCACGTATTTTCAGTAACATAGCGGCTTTGTTCCGCGACGCCCGGTAGCGGCGTCTTCCAGGTGGTGTCAGGGAAATGTGCCGGCACGATGCTGGCGCTACAAAGCCGCCGCCCGGTCCCAACCATCGCGGGCGGCGCGCGGCAGGTACTTGAAGTTTAGGTATCGCCGGGAGTATAACGACGTCAGGTCCGATAGACTTAAGACGCTTCTTGGGTCGAGACGTTCGAACGGCACGTCATTCCCTGAGGGAATTCCCTCAGCGGCGAAAGCCGGTTCGACCTTGCTCAGGGAGTGCGTGCGCTCGGCACGGCCCACGGCCAGCCGGGGCAGGCTGAACTCGTGCCCTGAGGCGACACGCTGTAACTGCATTTTGCAGTTCTGGGTAGGAAGCAGGTCACCATGTCTTTTGGTCGAAAGTTGGCATTGATTCTAGCCGCCGTCGTTGTTTGTGTGGGGGTCATCTTGATTCCCCGGTTTGCACAACAACGCAAATGGGAAGAGCTAAACGCTCAAGTGAAGACCCTTTACGAGCAAGGAAAATATCCCGAGGCGGTTGCGAAGGCGGTGGAAGCCCTGCGCGTAGCGGAGGCGACTTTCGGTTCCCAGCACGTCAATGTAGCGACCAGCCTCGACAACCTGGCGGGGCTCTACCGCCATCAGGGCAAGTACGCCGAAGCTGAGCCGCTCACCAAGCGTTCGCTGGCCATCCGGGAGAAGGCCCTGGGGCCGGAGCATCCTGACGTGGCCATAAGCCTCAACAACCTAGCGGTGCTCTATCATGAGCAGGCCAAGTACGCGGAAGCTGAGCCGCTCTATAAGCGTTCGCTGGCCATCAAGGAGAAGGTCTTGGGGCCGGAGCACCCCGACGTGGCCATGGTCCTCAACAGCCTGGCGATGCTCTACTATGCCCAGGGCAAATACACCGAAGCGGAACCCCTCTATAAGCGCTCGCTGGCCGTCCGGGAGAAGGCCCTGG
>JALHUF010000154.1 GCA_022866195.1 Terriglobia bacterium | reverse complement strand
GGGGCCGTTAACGGTCTCCGGGTAGAGGCGCGAAATCCACGCGACATCGTCGGGAGCTAGCATCGGCAGACTCGCAGTGCTGCGCGCCTGACAGTGCGCGAAGGGGAACATCAGCGGCAGGCCGGCAAGGTCGTTTGTGGAGCACTGGCCCATGGGCCGCTGGAGGACTTCCACATTGATCTGCGAATGATCCAGCCCTGCCAGGTGGCCGAACTCGTGGGCCATGGCTTCGTCGAACTCCGCCGCAGTCATCTCCAGGTTGGGCGGGTAAGAGGACGGTGTATCAATGCTGTCCTGGAAGCGTCCGTTTAGGGCTGCTAGCGCGGCAACGATGTGTCCAGTGCTGAGGTTGAGATTACAGGCGCCCGCAAAGCCGATGACACCCGGGTCGCCCGTCAACTGGTCGAAGAGAGTGCCGTCGGCGTCGAAGATGATGGGGCTCTGCGTGCCGTCCGCGCAGGAGCCTTCCACGGCATCGAATTCCTCGACCGTACTCACGTCGCCGTCGGTGAAGGCGCCCGCACTCAGAATTGGGCCGGCGTTGTTGAAGGAGATGAAAGCAGTCGGGACATCCTGCCAGACCTGAAACATCGCCTGAACGCGGGCGACGCCACTGGGGTTGTCGATGACCACTGTTCCATCAGGTTTCCGGCTCAAGGGGCCGCTGTCAGTGCGGTACTGCACGGGCATGGCGGTCGGGTCCCAGATGAATGGCTGCCCTTCCACGCCGAAGCCCGGACCGCCGACCAGCAGGGGTCCACCGGCGCGGGCCGCCCACGGGACGAACAGCAATCCCGAGAAGACCAGCGGGGCCGCCATCGAAAGCATCCAGTTCGTGTTGCGAGTGGGCCCGCGCATAAGCTACCTCAGGCTGACGGCGGCCAGTTGCCGGATGAGGTCTTTGAGCTCACCCGACGGAACCGGGCCCGCGCGTTCCTGGGAAACGATGGTCGCCAATTGCGCCGGCAAAGCGATGCGCTGGCGCTTCAACTGCGGTTCAAGATCGTGGAACAGCCCGGCGTTGCCGTGGCCGTTCACCGCCATTTCTCTGCCTGCCGCGTCGCGCAGGATGCGGAACCGCCCTTGCTCGAGCCCGGTCGGGCTCGACAGACCGTAGCGCGTCGGGGGATTCATGAGGAGGAGCAGTTCCTGACCCTTTCGGTAGCCCGCGGCGTCGTAATGGTCGCGGATGTCCCAGATGTACTGGCGGAAAGTGAAGGTTGGGCCGGCTTCCCCCTTCAGAGTCTCGCGCACCCGAAGGGTGACGACGACGGTGGTGAGATGTGTCAGCTCAGGGTGAGGCTCAACGCGAGTGCTGATGACGTTGCCGCGGAAGATCACGGCTGCTTGCGCGACCAACCGGCCCAGGTTCCGCGGCTGAGTCAAGGCCCCTCGCTGGGCGCTGAGGGGCACAGCAGCCAGGAGAGCAAGAACCACAGCGCCGACAGCTCGAGTCCCGAGAGTGGTCGGAGACGCAAGCGTCATTGCCGTTACAGTAAAGCCGAGCTAGGGCTTTGTCAATCGGTAAATTCGCAGGTGTCGCAGATTTAGCCTAGCTAGGTACCGCTGGCAGCGGTGGCCAGCAGGACCTTCAGGCAGGGGGTTTCTTTCACGTAGGCAAACGCTTCGAGGCCGGCTTCGAGCGGAAAGGTCTTGGAAAGCAGATGGCCCACTTTGACCTGCCCGCGCGCCAACAAGTCGAGGGCGATAGAGAAATTCCCGCAGCGCGATCCAAGCAGAGTGATCTCATCAACCACCAGCTTAGAGGTGTCGAACTGCGCCTTCTCCTGAAAGGTGGATTTCATCACCACGGTGCCCCGCGGCGCCACCAGGCGCAAAGCGTCGCGGAGGCCGGTGGGTGAACCGGTGGCCTCGACGACCACGCGGAAACTGCGGTCCCGGACTTGGCCGTCGCCGGCAGTCGTGCCCTTGATACCCCAGGAGCGGGCCAAGTCAAGCTTCCAGCCGTGCTTTCCGATCACAGTCACGTTGGCTTTGGCTTGGTGCAACACCTGAGCCACCAGCAACCCCAGCCGGCCATCACCCAGAACGGCCACCTGCGTGGCGGGGAGCACGGTCATCTGCTCTAGGATCTCCGCCGCCGCAGCCAGCGGCTCGACGAACACCGCAGCCTCATCCGGGATCGACTTCGGCACTTCGTGGAGATTCACGACCGGCAGAACCAAATACTCGGCAAATGCCCCATCCCGGTTCGCGATTCCCAGGACCGTGCGGCGGGAGCAGTGCCGCCCGAGCCCCCACAGGCACAAATCGCACTCGCCACAGGAGATGTTGATCTCGCCGACAACTCGCTTGCCCACCCATTTCTTCTCCGCGCATTCCACCACATGTCCCACGAACTCGTGGCCAAGAATCCCCCGGAAGCCCGAGTAACCCTTGAGGATTTCGAGATCGGTGCCGCAGATGCCCGCCAGCGTCACCTGAAGCAGAGCCTCCCCGGGCCCCGGGCGGGGCTTTTCCACCTCCCGCAGTGCGAGTCGTCCGTCGAAATAGAGGGCCTTCATGGGCTTGCGGAATGCGCTTTGAGTAGTCGCCCTTGGAGCGGCTGATCCTGAATGCCGGGCTAAAGGGCGGCGCTACAAGCGCGCAAAAGCCTCGGCGAGCTCGTCTTCCTGCTCCTCAAACACGGTGCGCAGGTCGAGGAGCAGTCGGTCGTGCTCGAGGCGCGCGATGATAGGGGGCGAATTTCGCCGTAGGAGCGCGCCCAACTCTTCTGCACTGTGGCGCGCATGCGCCACTGCCACAAGCTTGGTGGGAAGCGACTGTCCGGGGGTCGAGCCGCCACCGATAACCGATTCCCCGTCCTCGAGTTGGACCCTGAATCCTGGCTGGGTGGAGATCCGTTCTGCCAAACGCGTCGCCCGCGCCGCAATTTCCTCCCGCGTGATATGCATCAGGCGTAAGGCCGGGATGGCCTGCAAGTCACCGCGCAAATATGCGGCAAGCGTGGCCTCCAGTGCCGCAATCGTGAGCTTATCAACCCGCAGGACGCGAAACAAGGGATTCTGGCGTATCTTCTCGAGCGGCGTGCGTTTCCCCGTCAGGATGCCCGCCTGCGGGCCCCCCAGCATTTTGTCGCCGCTGAAAGTAATCACGTCCACTCCCGCCTTTACGCTTGCCGCCGCCGGCGGTTCGCCGCGGATGCCGAGAGGGGTGAAATCCACCAAGCAACCGCTGCCCAGGTCTTCCAGTAGCAGCAGCTTGTGTTTCCGGGCCAGCTCCACGAGTTCCTCGAGCTGCGGACACTCGGTGAAGCCCACAATGCGGAAATTGCTCGGATGGACACGCATTACCACTCGCGTGCGCTCGGTGACGGCCGCTTCATAGTCAGCCAGACGCGTGCGATTGGTCGTCCCTACTTCACGGAGGGCGGCGCCGCTCTTGACGCAGATGTCAGGTATGCGAAACGAATCGCCGATCTCGATGAGTTCGCCGCGTGAGACGATCACCTCCCCACCCTCGGCCAAGGTGTTCAACGCCAGGAAGACGGCGGCAGCGTTGTTGTTGACCACGAGTGTCCGCTCGGCGCCCAGCAACTGTGCGAACAGGCGGTCGGTGTGCGTGTCGCGCTTTCCCCGCTCTCCCCGCTCCAAGTCGTATTCCAGGTTTGAATACTGCGCGGCGGTTTCCGCCAGGTGCTCGACGGCTTGGCGCGCCAGCGGGGCACGTCCCAGGTTGGTATGCAGAATGACGCCGGAGGCATTGATAACCGGGCGGAGCGACAGCGCGGCCGTGGCCTGGGTGGCGGCGACGATTTCCTGCTCCAGCAGCTCGACCGAGACGCGCGACAGTTGGCCGCTCGCGATCCTGCCGCGCAGGCTTTGCAGCACCCGGCGCGTGGCGTCCACGAGGAGTCGGCGGCCGACGTGCTCTGCGAGCGCGCGCAACGTCGCACGGCCCAGCAGCTCGTCGACTGCTGGAATCTGCCGCAGTAAAGAAGCTTCCGCACGCTCGGAACTGGATTCGGGAACACTCATCGCCAACCTTCGCTGTCACCCGGAAGGACACTGCCACCGGAAACGACGAGCGGACAACAATCGCCGCCTCATTTCAGCATAGAAGCCGGAGAGCGTCAACTTTTCCGTTGACGCGGCGCACTTGCCCCGGGGTATAATTTTACTGTTCCCACCGATTTGTGAGGGCGCGCTGTGACCACCGAGGAAGAACTGGCCAAACTCGAGGATAATATCCGCCGACTCAAAATTGAGTACGACACCTATTTCAGCGGCGGCCAGCCACGCCCCCCGCACGATACGGTTTTCCGCGTGGAGTCAACCATCAAGAAGTTCAGCGACAACACGGCGCGATTAAACTTCGGCCAGCGCTTCAAGTTCAACCAGCTTATGCAGAAGTATGCCGTCTATAGCGACCTCTGGCGGAGAAGGCTGAAGGAGAAAGAAGAGGGTCGTGGACGCTTTGCGGCGCAACCACGGCCCGCGGAGGAGAAGGCGCCGGACGGTGCCTTCCGTATTGTCTGCTCGAACCCGGAAAAGGAAAAAGAGAAGGTTGATGAGCTACTCAAAGCGATGATCGAAGCCAAACGGCAGGTGGGAGAACGCGTCGATAACATCGATCCCTTGCAGTTCAGCAAATTTGTTGGCGACAAAACCCGACAACTCAAGGAATCCTTAGGCTGCGAGAAGGTCCAATTCTCCGTCAGTGTGGAGGGTGGGCGAGTGAAGTTCAAGGCGGTGAAAGCGGAGTAGAACATCCCCCACACTGAGACTTCCCCTTTCTCCCCCAAACAACTACACTGCCGGGATCCGGGGATCGCGTCCCGAGCCGCCGGCGGGTGAAGATGTGCGGCAGTACTTCCCGAGGTGCCCCCTGCGGCTTGGTTGCGTGATCGGGTTCGAAACCCTCAGCATGTCTCTGAAGGAGCACTCATGCGGAAGATCACTCGAGCGCTGATCAGCGTTAGTGACAAGACCGGAGTCGTCGAGTTCGCCGCGGGGCTGGCGGCCCTGGGAGTCGAAATCGTCTCCACCGGCGGCACCGCGAAGTTACTCCGCGAGAAGGGTCTGAAGGTCCGGGACGTTTCGGATTTAACCGGCTTTGCGGAAATGCTCGACGGGCGCGTGAAAACGCTCCACCCCAAAGTCCACGGCGGCCTTCTTGCCATCCGCTCGAACCCCGAACACCAGAAGCAGGTTCAGGAGCACGGGATCGAGTTGATCGACCTCGTCGCCGTGAACCTCTACCCGTTCGAAAAGACGGCGGCGAAGCCGGGCGTCAAATTCGAGGAGCTCATCGAGAACATCGATATCGGCGGGCCCTCGATGATCCGTTCGGCCGCCAAGAACTCTGAGGACGTCACCGTGATCGTGGACGCGGCCGATTATCCGGTAGTGCTCGAAGAAGCCGGGAGGAACAACGGCTGCATTTCCCGCGAAACCCGCGCGCGCTTGGCGCGCAAGGCCTTTGCCACCACCGCCGCTTACGACGGGGCGATTTCCACCACGCTCCAGAAATGGGCGGACGGTGCCCTGCCGGAGAACTTGCACATGAATTTCCGCAAGACCATGGGCCTGCGCTACGGCGAGAATCCGCACCAAAAGGCCGCGCTCTACCTGGATCCCACCGCCGGAGGACGTGGACTGGCCGCCGCCAAGCAACTCCAGGGCAAAGAACTTTCCTTTAACAACTTGGTGGATCTGGAGGCCGCGTGGCGGTTGGTGCAGGAGTTCGAAGAGCCCACCACGGCCATCATCAAGCACACCAACCCTTGCGGCATCGCCAGTGGTGCCACGCTTGCGGAAAGCTATCAGCGGGCGCTCGATGTTGATCCGGTCTCGGCCTACGGTTCGGTGATCGCCTTCAACCGCCCGGTGGACGCGGCGACAGCAGAGGCGGTGTCGAAGCTCTTTGTCGAGGCCATCGTGGCGCCGAGCTATGAAGCCGCGGCACTGGAACAGTTGGTCGCCAGGAGGAACCTGCGCCTGATGGATATGTCCACTACCGCCGGCGATGAGTATGGGCTGCAGTTGAAGAACCTGGGAGGCGGGCTGCTGGTGCAGACTCCAGACACGCTCGGGGCCAATCCCGAGGAATGGAAGTGCGTGACGGAGCGGCAGCCCACGGAGGCCGAGAAACGGGCGCTCGCCTTCGCCTGGCGCGTGGTGAAGCACGTCAAATCCAACGCCATCGTTTACGCCCACGACGGCGTTGTGGTGGGTGTGGGCGCGGGGCAGATGAGCCGCGTGGATTCAGTGAAGCTGGCCGCCACCAAGGCGCGCGAACTGAAGCATTCGCTCGAAGGAACAGTGGTGGCTTCGGACGCCTTCTTCCCCTTCCCCGACGGGGTGGAAGAGGCGGCCAAGGCCGGCGCGACCGCCATCGTGCAGCCAGGCGGCTCGGTGCGGGATGCCGAGGTGACCGCCGCGGCGAACCGGCTGGGGCTTGCCATGCTCTTCACCGGGGTGCGGCACTTCCGCCACTGATCCGCGGCGCCGCTCCCAGCACGGCGCTATAGGTGAGGAATTAGACCGTCTCAGGGCGATCCATGGGCCACTGGGAAGTCGTCGAGGGCAATTTGGCGACGCCGCGGGGCTTTCGCGCCTCGACCGTCGCCGCAGGCATCAGGAAAGCAGGGGGCGGGCTCGACTTGGCGCTGATTTTCTCCGACTCCCCAGAGACCACGGCCGCCGGCATGTTTACAACGAACCGGGTAGCGGCGGCACCCGTGGTTCTCTCCCGCTGGAATCTGAAAGCGAGCCGTGGGCGCGCCCGCGCCGTGCTCATTAACGCCGGCAACGCCAACGCCTGCACGGGCCGTGCGGGACTCGAAGCGGCACGGGCCGCTGCGCGCGCCGCCGGGAAGCTACTCGGGGTTTCTCCAAACCAGGTTCTAGTGGCTTCGACTGGCGTCATCGGTGTCCCACTGAAGTTCGACCTCATCTTAAGTCAGCTTCCGGCGCTCAAGGAAACCCTCTCCATCGAAAAAGCCGCGGCAGTTACGCGCGCCATCATGACCACCGACACGTTTCCTAAATCCTGCGTCCTGCGAACGACAATCGGCGGCCAGCCCGTGCACCTGGCGGGAACCGCCAAGGGCGCCGGCATGATCCACCCGCGCCTGGCCACCATGCTCTCGTTCATCACCACCGATGCTGGCGTCGCAGCGAGGGATTTGCGAAAGATGCTGCGCGCCGCGGTCGAGAGTTCATTCAACCGCATCAGCGTGGACGGTGATACGTCAACGAACGACACGGTGCTGGCCCTAGCAAGCGGGCTTGCGGGAGTTCCGGTGAGGTGTGGCACCAGGATCGGTGCCCTGTTCCTCGCCGGGCTTACTGAGCTGTGTCAGAGCCTGGCGCGTATGGTTGCGAAAGACGGCGAGGGCGCGAAAAAGCTGGTTACCATTGAAGTCCATGGCGCCCGAACCCGGGCCGATGCGGAGCGCGTTGGGCGGACCATCGCCAATTCGCCCCTGGTCAAGACCGCCATCGCCGG
The DNA here is from genome assembly GCA_022866195.1 of Terriglobia bacterium. Classification (GTDB taxonomy): domain Bacteria; phylum Acidobacteriota; class Terriglobia; order UBA7540; family UBA7540; genus JALHUF01. Next base: position 882 of record JALHUF010000154.1, on the reverse strand, counting down.
CAGCGATCCGAACTGGGGCCGCATCATTTGCGCCGCGGGATATTCCGGCGCAACATTCGATCCCTCGAAAGTCGATATCCGCGTTAACGATTTTGTTCTTTGCCGGCGGGGCCTCGACGTGGGCTTCGACGAGGCCGCCGCCAAGCGCGAACTCGACCAGAAGGAATTGACGATTCGACTGGACCTCCACCAGGGCAAAGCCTCCACGCGCTTCTGGACCTGTGATTTGACCCACGATTACATCACCATCAATGCCTCGTATCGGACGTAGTCAAGCGACCGGAAAGGTCGCTGCCGGTTGGCTCTATGCGGGCGGGCATAAGCTCCCGCACTCGCTTGCGCAGGGTGTCGCTCGCATTCTGTAGGTCTGTTATAATCTGACTTGCGGCGGCCAGACTTCCGCAGCAGGCAGGGGTGAATGTGAGGCGGTAATACGCCTGCTGGCGGCCAGCCGGGGTGACCCATGATGCTTCATCCCGAAGTCCGCGACACGCTGGTTTGCCTGCTGGCGGGCGGCGCGGGCGAGCGCCTTTTGCCTCTCACCCGCGACCGCGCCAAGCCTGCCGTGCCCTTCGGCGGCATCTACCGCATCATTGATCTGACGCTATCGAACTGCATCAATTCAGACCTGCGACGCATCTTCGTCCTGACGCAGTACAAAGCCCTGTCCCTCAATCGCCACATCCGCGAAGGCTGGACCATTCTCTCCAGCGAGTTGGGAGAGTTCATCCACATCCTGCCGCCCATGAAGCGCGTGGGAGAGGAATGGTACCGGGGGACAGCGGACGCCATCTTCCAGAACCTGTATTCAGTGGGCAGCGAGGCCTGCAAGTACGTCCTGATTCTTGCGGGCGACCACGTGTACAAGATGGACTATCGGCT
>JALHUF010000153.1 GCA_022866195.1 Terriglobia bacterium | reverse complement strand
GTTTCAATCCCAACCTTGGTATCCGCCTTGCCGCTGTTGATGAGCTGCGCGATGAATCCCCCCTCCGGCGTCTTGAAAGCCACGCACCGGACGCCTTTCGCGGAACCCTTGGCCTCAACCCGCACTGCCCCGGGGCGCACGAACTTGCTGAAATGGGCCAAGTAGTAGTACAGCCCCGTGTAGGTCACCTGCTTGGTTTGCCGATTGATGATGACCACCGGATGCTGGACGTTGGGGTCAGGATTGCCGTGCACGGGAGAGATGGCCCAAGGCCCGCCTTTTTCATCGAGGATCATGTTCCAGTAGATCCAGGCCGCCGCGCCCACTTCCAGGTCGGAGACAATCTGGTTCACCCAGAAGTCGCCGTCTTCCCAGTCGTAGCGAGGCAGGGGACCGTGGCGGGGCGCGCCGGCCTCGTACGCCCAGCAGATTTCGGTCATCCACAGCGGGAGCTCGGGGTATTTCTTGTGCAGGTTGGCGATAACCTCGAAATTCTTGAAGTCGTAACCGTGGTAGGGCAGCGAGGCCACGTACTGCCGCGCCGCCGGGTCGCTCAGAACCGTCTCGTAGTTCTTCGCCTCTTCGCGGCTGGGCGCCTCGCTCAGTTGAATCTTCGTCTTGACGCCTTCCTTTTCGAACAATGGCCCCACGTGGTTCTTGAGAAGATCGCGAATCTTGGTATAGGGAATCTTGGTATAGATGCCCGGCTCATTGAACAGGCTCAGGTAGTCAATGAAGATGCCGTGCTTCTCGTATTCCTGCAAGTAGCGCAGGTAATAGTGAGCCAGGGCGTCAAAGTACTTGGGATCGACGTCCTGCTTTTCCCGGTCCTGCAGATTGGTCAGCATCCAGTCGGGAGGGTAATCCATGGGGGCCTGGAGCATGAAGCGGCCGTATTGGCGCGCTCGTTTGATGAAGGTGATCATGCCGTTGGGCCCGAGGTCGCGCGCCACGGAGAAGTTTTTCAGCTCGACGTCTCCGGGCGTATCGTCGTAGGTGTACCACGGCCCCGCGGAGGCGAAATCCGTGGCGGCAATCTCCGTCTTCATGGCCGTGAAGCCCGCGCCCTTCTCCGGGTCGAAAAGCTGTTGCAGAACTTCTTCCTGCGCCGCGGGCGGCAAATCGTTCAGGCAGATCAGGCCCGCCTCCATCAACGATGCGCCAAACCCATCAATCTTCTGGTCAGTCACGGCCGCGTTGATTTTGAATCCCGGCAGCTTCGCCTTTTCCTGGGCCGCAAACTGCAACGACGGCTTTGCTGCCAGCCGGTCCCCGGCCTGCGAGGAGACATAGACCTTCACCTCCTGCGCGCCGGCCGAGGCCAGGCCCAGCGAAGCGGCAAGCAGCAAGGCCAGAACGACGCTCCGGTAAGGAACGCTGCGCTTCGGTTCCGGCGGCTGAATATGATCCTGCATCGGTCTCTCCCCCTCGCTTGCAGTCTATTGCGGCAAAAGTGCCCGCAGCACTTTCTCGAACGCGCGGATGATATCGTCCTCATCGCGCCGCGTCAGACATGAGGGTATCGGCAATAGGATGCTGCGCGCAAACAGGGAGTCCGCCTGCGGGCAGGTCCCTTTGCTGTATTGGCCCCCGAGACCGGCGTTCTCCGCCAGGTTCCAGGGAAAGCCCCGGCCGTCCACGCTGCCTTGTTTCACCAGGCTGATGTTGTTGTAGTAGAGGTGCAGACCCCACTCGGTCATGACAACGTTCGAAATGCCTTGCGGAGAGGTCACAATCCCTTCGGCGCGCAGAGCGGTGTTGATTAGCTTGGCGGTATCGGCGTCGGGATAAGTAGTGATGAGGAAGCAGCCGGTATCGCCCTTGGGATCGAGGATTCGGCGCAACTGCACGCGCGGAAACTTCTCCAGGTCGCGGCGGATGCGATATTTGCTGCGGCGCATGTTGCCGACGATGCGCGGCAATTTCTTCAACTGCACGCGCAGCACGGCCGCGCGCAGCTCGTCCAACCGGTAGCCCTTGCCCCACAGGCAAAGATCCGGGTCAGTGAAGATCAGGCGGCCGTTCTCGTCCCGCGCATAGCCCAGATCGTGACAGGCGAAGGCCCGGCGATAAAGGCGGAAATCGTTCGTCACCACGCACCCGCCTTCGCCCGCCGTCATGTTTTTGTTCATCTGAAAGCTGAACACTCCCATGTCGCCGAAGCTGCCGACTTTGCGCCCCGCCACGCTCCCGGCGTTGCACTGCGCGCAATCCTCCAGCAGCCACAGCTTGCGCGCGCGGGCGATCTTCTGGATGGCGGCGACGTTCCCCGGGGCGCCGCTCATGTGCACCAGAATGATGCCCGTCGTCTTCGGCGTGAGGCGCTGCTCCACTTGCGCGGGGTCCAGGCAGAAAGTGTCGTCGATGTCCGCCAGCACCGGAATGGCGCCGTGGTTGACCACCGCGGCCACCACCGACACCCACATGTAGGCCGGGACGATGACCTCCTGGCCCGGCCCCACGCCCAGCGCCGACAGTGCCGCGTGCAGCGCTCCGGTGCCGCTCGCGACGGCAAGCGCGTGCTTGACTCCGAGGAAGCGAGCGAACTCGGCCTCCAGCTTCTCAACTTCTTTCTGCAACTTGATGCCGTAATAGCGAAACGGCGAGCGCGCCCGCAGCAGACGGACCGCGGCCTGAATCTCCTTGGCGTCCATGTGGTGCACACCAGGGAATTCGAGGGGCAAGGGTTTGGTCCGCACCGGCTTCCCACCGTCGATGGCCAATTTTTCCTGGTTCATTTTCACACCTCGCAGATCATGAAATATCG
>JALHUF010000152.1 GCA_022866195.1 Terriglobia bacterium | reverse complement strand
GATCGGATAATCGTTGATGCCGCCCAGCCGCCGGAAAACGTAAGCGCCCTGCAACAGCCAATCTGCCAGGTGCAGCAGGATTTTGAAGTAGCTGTACTCCTTCCCCACGTATCGTAAAGCCACCTGCACGATTACGGCCCGCTCTTCCTGGGAAAGGTGAAGCGGCCGGAAGATAGCTACGTCGATTTTCCTCTTCCTGCCGTAATGCCGGAAGAGGAGGCGGTGTCGGGCGCGCCCGCGCGCTTCGACCATCCACGCCTTCTCCAGGCTTCCGCCCTCCACCACCACGCCCACGTGGCTGACCTCAGTACGCGACTTGCCAATGTGCCGGGTGAAAAAGCGAATCGCCCAACTGCCGAATCCGCGTTTCCGCGTCAGGAAGATATCCGCCGGCTCGAGCTGGAGATTCATCACCGCGCCATCTTATAGCTTTCCGGGGCGAATTGCCGCAGCCAATCCCGCCGAGGGCTGGAAAACTGGCGGGCGCCGCGGGGCGGGGAAGCGGGTCGGGTCGACAAGCCCTTCCGCCGGTGCTAGGCTGGTGGCCCCGACGCTCATCTGCGTGGAGGAACGACAATGCCAATCGCTTGCTGGGCAGCCATGGCTGCGAAAGAGTCCTTGCGTCCCTTTCAGTACGAACCCGGCGCGCTGGAATCACGGGAGATCGAGATCAGCATCACCCACTGCGGCATCTGCCACAGTGATTTGCACCTCATTGACAACGACTGGGGCATCAGCTCGTATCCGCTGGTGCCGGGCCACGAAATCATCGGCACCGTAAGTGCGCGGGGAGCGAACGTCAAGAGTCTGCGGTTGGGGCAACGCGTCGGCGTCGGCTGGCAGCGTGGCGCCTGCCTGGAATGCGACTACTGCGTGCGCGGCGAGGAGAACCTCTGCCTCCAGGCGGTGCCCACTTGTGTGGGTGGCTACGGCGGTTTTGCCACACGCATCCGCGTGGATAGCCACTTTGTGTTTTCCATTCCCGACGCGCTGGAGTCGGCGACGGTCGCTCCCCTTCTGTGCGGCGGCGTCACCGTCTTCACACCCTTGCGCGCTTTTGGGGTGACGCCCGTGATGAGGGTGGGCGTGATCGGCATTGGCGGTCTGGGGCATCTCGCGCTGCAATTCGCTCGGGCTTACGGCTGTGAGGTTACGGCATTTTCATCCACGCCGGCCAAGGAGCAGGAAGCGCGGCAGTTCGGCGGGCAACACTTTGTAGTAAGCAGCGATGCCCAAGCCATGGCGAAGGCCGCTGCGAGCCTTGACTTTCTCTTTGCCACCACAAGTGTCGGCATGGACTGGAACGCGCTGTTGAATCTCCTTCGCCCCAAGGGAAAGCTGTGCGTGCTCGGCGGCGCGCCCGTGCCGCTCACGGTTTCCCCGTTTCCGCTCGTCCTGGGCCAGAGGACGATTTGCGGGAGCCCGGTCGGTGGTCGGGCGACCATGACCGAGATGCTCGACTTTGCCGCCCGGCACGGCATCAAGGCGAAAGTGGAAGTGATGCCGCTGGCCGAAGCCAACGCCGCCATCGCCCGCGTCGCCAGTAACCGGGCCCGTTACCGGATGGTGTTGGTCAACTAGAGAGGCTACTGTCGCAACGGTGTCCTCACCGCTGTGCCCGGCCTCGGAGGTGCGGAGCGAACGGTCCCAAGGGAGAAACGACATGACCGGCCCCCGCAAAGCTTACCCAACCATTGGTGTCTGCGGTCTCGATTGTGGCCTCTGCCCCAGATACTACACGCTGGGGAAATCGAGATGCCCGGGGTGCTGCGGTCCTGATTTCTTCAACAAGCATCCCTCATGTTCCTTCATCACGTGCGGCGTGAAGACAAGGAAACTCGAGGTCTGCGGTGAATGCCCGGAATTTCCGTGCGCCAAATTCAAGCCTCCCGAGGAGTATCAGGTCTTGGGGAGTTCGTCGTACCCGCCCTATAGGAAGGTCTTGCCTAATCTGTATTTCATCAAGGCCCAAGGGATAGCCCGGTTTGTAGAACAGCAGAAGAAACGAAGGAGACTCCTAAGGGGGATGCTCGCGAATTTCGACGATGGCAGATCAAGGAGCTTCTATTGCCGGGCGACAGCGTTGCTTGATCCACTCGGCTTGGCAAGTGCGCTGAGCGAGGCGAAGCGGAAAGCCGGGCGGGCGAAGATCCCGCCGGACGATGCCAAAGGTAGAGCCCGGGTTCTTAGGGAGCTTCTGAACGAACGCGCCAGACGGGAGGGCATCGAACTCAAGTAGCCTCGATCACCCTGCAGCCACTTCCTCCAGCATGAGGCGGACGTCGAGATTCGCTTCCTTCGGCCAACGGGTCCTCAGCGGGGGAGACTTGCCCCCCTAAGGTGTTACCTGTCAGGTGTTTCCGGAGAGAGTAGAATAGAACGAGCAGGAGATCGCCTGCGGCGATGCCTGTAGCCAGGTAACTCTAATGCTCGAAGACTTCCGCCCAATTAGAGACAACAGGAGAAGCCCGTGGCCCAGTGGAGCGGCAATGCGAGGGTGATCATATGAAGGGGCAATCCAGAAGAGAATTGATTCAATCCTGCTTTTCGTTGGCCGTGGCAGGACTCAGCTCCGCGGTTACCTCCGCTTTAGCCGCGTGTGCGAAGGGGCAGGAATCAGGCGCGGAGCGCGGCAAGCAAAACCCCCGCGCTGTGGCAAGGGCGGCGAAAATCGATCCGGACTTCGAACCCGCGTATTGGCGCCTGCACCGCAGCGGCGAGTTGAAGAAGCGTGCCGACGAACTCTGGGACATCATGAAAAGTTGCCGGCTCTGCCCGCGTCAGTGCGGCGCCAACCGCCTGGGCGGGCAAAAGGGCTTCTGCCAATCTACCTCCCAACTTCAAATCGCGGCTTTTCACCCACATTTCGGGGAGGAGCGGTCGCTGGTGGGGCGAGGAGGTTCGGGAACCATCTTTCTCAGCAACTGCAACCTGCGCTGCGTGTTCTGCATCAACTGGCAAATCAGTCAGGGCGGGGCAGGCGAGCCGGAGAGCATCGAACGTTTCGCGGCCATGATGCTCCACCTGCAGGAGATCGGCTGCCATAACATCAATCTGGTCACGCCCACCCACTATTCAGCGCACATCCTGCGGGCGGTGGACGTTGCGGCCAGCCAGGGTTTGCGGCTGCCGCTGGTGTACAACACCTGTGGCTGGGAGCGGCTCGAGGTCCTGAAGAAGCTCGACGGCATCGTGGATATCTATTTGCCCGACTTCAAGTATTCAGACTCTGCCATGGCGGCTAAGT
>JALHUF010000151.1 GCA_022866195.1 Terriglobia bacterium | reverse complement strand
CCAGAGTTCGCCAATCGTCAACGCGCTCTCGGATTGATAGGCCTCAATAAACGCAAGGATGTTCTCCCGGTCTAGACGCAAGTCCGTATGATAGACGAGTTCCCTCGCCAGGCCGTAGATGCGCGGCAGACCCCGGGAGGGCTCGTTGGCGAGTGCCGGCAGCTGCTGGTAATAACGCCGGGGAAGGTTCAGCTGAACGTCGCGGGCGTTGCTCTCGATGATGTACTCATTGTCGAGGAGCCACTCGGCGGTTGGAGGCACACTCTGTTCCAAGCGACTCGCTTCGGAGAGATCCGAGCAAACCTGATGTACCCGTTGACGGGCCAGTTCGAGCCGCTCGAGCAGTTCGGTGTTCCGCCGCGGATGTGGGTTCACATGGTGGTCCGTGGCCAGCCGCTGGGCATGCTCCTGGATCTGCGCCGGGGAGAGCGGCACCCCGGGGCTCCACACATCTCCGATCAGACTCTGGCGCTTCGGATGCAGGACGAAGACCGCGGGCGGGATCTCGCCGCTTTCTCGAAGTACCGCCACTGGGAACCGCAGTGTTTCAATCGGCGCCTGGAGGATCAGGACGGTCTCCTCGGACACCAACCAACGTGCGTGATCCTCAAGCAGCCTTCGTTCCACACCGTACTTCGATCGTCGTATCCACACCCCAGTGAAGAGGCTTCCGATGAATCCACCCACAAGGATCGGAATCAGGGCAGAAAGGCCTCCGCTCAGAATCGGCTCCGGCCAATGAAGGCCTATGGATGCAACTCCGGCGAGGACCGCGAACAGGATGAAAGCCAGGGTCGCACCGAAAGCCCGGCGCCAAAGGAAGGGGTCCCATGTACGTACATCTCCATCCGCGGTCTTGCTCACCAATGCGGCGCGGCGGAAACCCCTCCTCTGCAACTCCCTGAGGGCTCCGCGAGCTTCCTCTCGTTTTGCGAAGTAGCCTAAGAGGATGCCTGCTTCCATTCTCCGTCCTTGCATCACCACTTGGTCTAAGCTTCTAAGCATTGCGATGGATTTCACCGCATGGGAATCTACGACGCAACGCTACCAGTATATCGTCTTGTCGTGTCGCGGGCCTAAGCCGGAATTTCCGATTTGAACTTAACCTTTGCGCAAAATCATACGCCCGCTACCTTATTGGTTCATGCTCAGATCATCATGGCGTCTTTTGGGTGGCATCACGGCTCGCTTTGGCCGTTCCATTGACCGTGGTTGGTCTGTTTGCCGCGTCCCACCCAGCCTCACGGCTAACACCTGCCCCCGCTGAAGGACTTCTAAGCGCTCCATTCGGTGTCTCTCCCGGTTCGCTACCCGTCCGGCAGGGGCTGAAGCGCCGCGATCATCCTCAGCCTGCTGCCGAACAGCCTCCGTGTCAGGTGGCTCTCCGCCAGCAGCAGCCAGTAGTACCGGGCGTGCTGGTGACGGACAACGGGCCGGAGTTCGCGGGACGGGCGCTGGAAGTCTGGGCGATGGAGCAGGGTGTGCAGTTGATCTTCCTCCGGCCGGGACGGCCGATGGAGAAGGGGTTCATCGAGAGTTTCAACGGGCGCTTGCGGGACGAAGGCCTGAACGTGGAGTGGTTCACGTCGCTGGATGACGCACGACGCAAGCGGGCAGCCTGGAGGTATCACTACAACCATGAAAGGCCCCACAGCGCGTTGCCGGATCAAACGCCGGCGAGCGTGGCGGCAGAACAGGGGAGCGAAATCAAGCGGTCGGGAGGACCTTGACGGCTCGGATTCTCTAGTTTCCCCTGGTACAGTTTTCCGGGGCGGGTCAGAACCCCCGGAGACTAACATTATGATTGGTACAGGAAACGGGGGCAGGTCATCCGCTCCAGCCTCCCCAAGTCGCGTTAGGAACGCTTCGCTTGACTTCACGCGGGTTTCGTCTTAATCTAAGCTATCCTAATTTACCAGCACTCGAGGGGGCGTATGGACTTCCAGATAGGAGACAAGGTCGTCTATCCGAATCAGGGTGTGGGAATCATCGAGCAAGTCTCAACCAGGAATGTTACCGGAGAGCCGGAAATGTTTTACTTGCTGAAGCTCAACTCCAGCAGCCTCCGCGTGATGGTGCCGATGAGCAATGTTTCCAACGTCGGCCTGCGTCGGGTGGCGAAAACGCGCGAGATCGAAACGATCCTGGACTATATGCAGAAGGGCCACTGCAAGGCACCGCAGGACTGGAAGGGACGCTTCAAGGAAAACTCCGAGAAGATGCGGAGCGGCTCTGTGCAACAAGTGGCGGAGGTTTTGAAGACCTTGTTCATGCTGAATCAGGCGAAGCCGCTCTCCTTCCGCGAGAAGAGAATGCTCGACCGGGCCTGGCAACTGCTGGTGGACGAGATCGCCATGGCTCGCGGAGCACACCGGGAAGCGGTCGAGAGCCAACTGGTCAAAGCTCTCACGAAATCCAATGTGAAAGTCCCGCTCCCCAGCTAGCCTGCCTCCTCACGGAGCAGCGCGCGGCGCAGACGCCCCTTTTCGGGCCTGCGCGACTTGGCGCCTGCCCCCAGCACCGAGGCCACCGACGTGGCCGAGCAGCATTACGTCTCTAACATCTTGATTCTGTTCCGCCTCCATTCCCCTGAAACGGCGGCCGGGGATTTCCACAGGCATGCGCAGGATTTCCACAACATCTTGGGGTTGCCGAGAAAAAAGCTACCAAACCTAGTAGTTTTCGCTTGACAAGCCTCGGTGCCGGGAATAGATTGCCAGCAGACGCTGCGGGGCCGGTCGCGGCATGGTGAGGGGACGGACCGGGGAGGGCGTTCGAGCCCGGCGCCAGACGGAACGAGCACACACCGCAAATTCCAGGGGCCCAGCGCCAGAGTTCGCAACCGGAGGAGATAATGGCGGAGCGGGATGTTGTCTCCAAAGCAGCAACTGGTGTGAGTCCCACCCTAGAGACCACCGGGCGGCGCGCGGCGCGCGGCATCACCGTGAGGCGCTTCTTTACCAAGCCCGGCGTCCATCCTTTTGACGAAATCGATTGGGAGTCGCGCACCGCCTCGCTCCAGAACGAAAAGGGCCAGAGCATCTTCGAGCAGCGCAACGTGGAGGCCCCCAAGGACTGGTCGCAGACAGCCACCAACAGCGTGGCCTCCAAGTATTTCTACGGCAAGCTGGGAACGGCCGAGCGCGAGTCGAGCGTGCGGCAGCTCATCAGCCGCGTGGCCGATACCATTGCCCAGTGGGGCGTCGAGGGCGGCTACTTCCGGAGCGAGGAAGACGCCGAAACCTTTCATGCCGAACTGGCTCACCTGCTGGTGCGGCAGAAGGCATCTTTCAATTCCCCCGCGTGGTTCAATTGCGGCCTGTGGCACAAGTACCACCGCAGTACGGAAGGCAGGGCGTGGTACTGGGACCCCGCCACGGGCGGCGTCAAACAGGAGACCGAGGCCTACCGGCATCCCCAGTGCTCTGCCTGCTTTATCAACTCCGTCCAGGATAACCTCGAAAGCATCCTGCGGCTCGCCAGGACTGAGGGGATGCTCTTCAAGTGGGGTTCGGGATCTGGGACGAACCTCTCACCACTCCGTTCCTCCCTGGAGCCGCTGTCGGGTGGCGGTAGAGCCTCGGGTCCCCTGTCGTTCATGCGCGGTTACGACGCCTTCGCAGGAGTCATCAAGTCCGGCGGCAAGACCCGGCGGGCCGCCAAGATGGTGATCCTGAATACCGAGCATCCCGACATCGTGGAGTTCATCGAGTGCAAGGCGAAAGAGGAACGCAAGGCCTGGGCGCTGATCGATGCCGGTTACGACGCCTCGCTCACCGGCGAAGCTTATAGCTCGATTTTCTTCCAGAATGCCAACAACAGCGTGCGCGCCACCGACGACTTCATGAAGGCGGTGATCGAGGACAAGGACTGGACCACCCGGGCCGTCACTACCGGCGAGCCCATGAAAACCTATCGGGCGCGCGACTTGCTGCGCCAGATCGCCGAAGCCGGCTGGCAGTGCGGCGATCCGGGGATGCAGTTCCACACCACCATCAACAAGTCGCACACCTGCAAGGCCAGCGCGCCCATTCACGCCTCCAATCCTTGCAGTGAATACATGTTCCTGGACGATTCGGCCTGCAACCTGGCCTCGCTGAACTTGATGAAGTTCCTCGGACCCGATGGCAAGTTCGCCGTGGAGGCCTGCTGCCAGGCTGTGGACATCATGATCACGGCCCAGGAGATCGTCGTTGATAACGCCAGCTATCCCACCGAGAAGGTGACCGTCAATTCCCATGACTTCCGCGCCCTGGGCCTGGGGTACGCCAACCTGGGCGCGCTGCTCATGGCCCACGGTCTGCCGTATGATTCCGACGCCGGCCGCGATTATGCCGCTGCCATCACCGCCCTCATGCACGGCCAGGCGTACCTGACCTCCTCCCGCCTGGCGGCGGAACTCGGCCCCTTCCCCGGCTACCCGGTGAACCGCGATGCGATGCTGGGCGTCATCTCCATGCACCGGCAGGCGCTCGCCAATCTCAACCCGCGGAACCTGCCGGAGCAGACCTGGGAGACAGCAAAGAAGCTCTGGGACGAGTGCCTTGCTTACGGCATGAAATATGGCTACCGCAACGCCCAGGTGACGGTCCTCGCTCCCACCGGAACCATCGGCTTCATGATGGATTGCGACACCACCGGCATTGAGCCCGACCTGGCGCTGGTGAAATACAAGAAACTGGTGGAGGGCGGGCTCATCAAGATCGTCAACAACGTCGTCCCCCTGGCGCTGCTCAAGCTGGGGTATACAGAGCAACAAGCCGCCGGCATTGTGAACTACATCGACCAGCACGGCACCATCGAGGGCGCGCCCGGCCTGAAGCCCGAACACCTGCCCGTGTTTGACTGCTCGCTGCGACCCGCGGAGGGGAAACGCGTCATCCATTATATGGGCCATCTGCGGATGATGGCGGCGGTGCAACCGTTCCTCTCCGGAGCTATTTCCAAGACTGTGAACCTCCCGGAGGAGGCCACGGTGGAAGACATCGTCAGTGTCTACACCGAAGCCTGGCGGCTGGGCCTCAAGGCCATTGCCATCTACCGCGACGGCTCCAAACACGCGCAACCCCTAAACACCTCCAACGCCCGGCCCAAGCAGGAGTCGGAACTGAGGAATCAGAAGTCAGAACCGGCCGCGGGCCCGGGGGCGGCAGGAGCGGGCAGGGCTCTCCGCCGTACACTCCCCGACGAGCGGCGCGCCATTACACACAAATTCTCGGTGGGCGGCCACGAAGGCTACCTCACGGTGGGTCTGTATGAAGATGGGCTGCCGGGGGAAATCTTTATCACTATGGCCAAAGAGGGTTCGACCGTCTCCGGCCTGATGGATTCCTTTGCCACGGCGATTTCCCTGGCCCTGCAATACGGCGTGCCGCTCAAGGTGCTGTGCGACAAGTTCAGCCACTCGCGCTTTGAGCCCAGCGGTTACACCCCGAATCCGGAAATCCGCTATGCGAAGTCGGTGATGGATTACATCTTCCGCTGGCTGGCCTTGAAGTTTCTGCCCAGAGATGCCCAGCCGCGGGAAGATGCCAGCCTGGTGGCGCCGAACGGCAGCGAGGTGGAAAACGCCGCCCAATTGGCAACGCAGTTTACCCGCGCCGCCGGCGGCAAGACCACCGTTTATCCCAATGGTTCCGTCCAGCCGAGCCTGGTGGGCGTCGAGCAGAGCGACGACGCGCCCAGTTGCGCCGATTGTGGCGCCATCATGGTGCGTAACGGCTCTTGCTACAAATGCATGAATTGCGGGTCAACCAGCGGGTGCTCGTGATACGAATATGCAAGCGTTGAGCTCATACAGCCACGAAAAACATCCCCAAGTCGCTCGGGCGCTCGCTTCTCTACAAAACCCCGCCGAGGGACTCATCGCCGACACGTTTGTCACGCCCAAGGGTTTCTTCGCGCGTTTTGTTTGGCCGGATTTGCCTCTTGCAATGTCCACGAAGCTCGGAGGGTTGATCGGAGCCCTGCACAAAAGGCATCCTGAGCTCAACCTCAAGCCAGTCGAAAAGAGTTCGCCGGAATGGGACGCTGTGTTCCACGGTTGGCGCGAAGACCTCGAGTCTGCCGCGGCGATTGAGAAAGCATTCAGGACGTACTTTCCAAACCGCGTTCTCTGGGTCGAGTCAGAAAAGGACGGAAGAGGGCGGATCGCGGCCAAGTGCAGAATTGAGGGGCTCGGAGATGCTACTCCCCCTTCGCCTGAAACGCCTCCTGCGCTTCGCGCGGCCTGGCGTCCCCCGCTGGGCGAGATTTCTCTTAACCTGTTCTGGAAGGATTCGTCGGCTCTGCCACCTCCGAACCTCTCAGAATCAGATCAGCGGGCATTGCAATCGAGCCTCGGCATGATATTTGAGTGGGCCGAGCGACGGATTCGCTCTGTCTTGAATGCTCTGCACGACCGCCTAGTGCGTTTGTACGGAGATCGCTTTCGGGGTTTGTATGTTTTCGGCTCATACGCTCGTCCCGACGCAGGAATCGAGTTGCCGGAGGACTCCGATCTCGACGTGGCACTAGTGTTGTCCGATTTCGAGAATGCATATGATGAAATCAAGCGCATTGGTGAGGCTACCTACGATCTGTCGCTCGAGCATGGGTTAGTCGTCTCAGTCGTGCCCGTGCGAGAGGCGGACTACCGCGAGGGCCTCACGAACTTCGCCCGTGTGATTTCGTCTTACGCGGTACCTGTCAGATGACCCGAGATGTTCAGGTTCATTTGAGGAAAGCGAGGGAACGGCTGGAGGACGCACGAGTTTTGCTTTCGGAGAAACGATATGCGGGTGCGGTCAACCGCACCTACTACGCAATGTTCGAAGCCGCATCGGCGATGCTTTCAAGCGCTGGCCTCCAGTTGAGCAGCCACGATGCGGTTATCAGCAAATTCGGTGAGTTCTTCGTGAAGGCCGCCAAGGTTGACCCAAGGTTTGGACGCGCCTTGTCCCGAGGCTTCCAATTCCGCAAAGATGCTGACTATGGCCTCGACACAAGGAGTGAAATTCCGCCGGCCACTGCGGAGGAGGAGTTCCAGAAGGCCTCAGAGTTTGTTGCGATGGCCGAGGAGTATCTGGGGGAGGCAAAGCAATAACCAAGACTTGGCAGATCGACGCATTTGCACGCTGCGAAAATCCGGCGGGCCGCTCTCACTTCTGGGCGGCCCATTTCGTTTCGCGGGAGGGGATGCATGGACGTTTCTGAAGCTTTGCGCGCCATCTGCACCACGGGCGAGGGTTCCTGCTGGTACTGTGACCGGAGATTGCCTGCGGCGGAGGAGGCCATTCGGGATGGCTGGGACGTGCAGCGGGTGAACGGAGACCGGATAGCCAGCATCATCCTCGTCTGCCCGATGTGCCAGCGGGAGAAGGCGGAGCTGGGTGAAGAGGGATTCCTCCGCAACCTCTCCCTGCGCGTCTGCAACTCGACCTGCTAAGCGCCCGTGGGCGCGGAAGGGATGGGCGGGCGAGCGCCGGCGTGAATGGCCGGTCCGGCGGTATCCATGCCGGGCCGCTAAGGAAAGGCTGGCCGAACGATGCAAGAGAAGAAAATCAAGTCCTATTTCATGCAGCAAGTGCCTCTGATTCTCGAACGCAGCGCCGAGGAGCCGCAGGGCTTCCGCGCCTATTTTTCGGGACGCGACCCGAAGGACGATGAAATTCTAGGCATCCTGGCCGTCAACACCATGATGAGCGGGGAATTTCAGATGGGCGACAGCTTCCCGACGCCCCTCGAAGCTCTCGCCGCGCTCTCCGGCGCCAGCCGCGCGGAGATTTGTCGGGAGTTCCGCCGGGAACTCAAGCACTGCCTTGGCGAACTGACAACTGCGTAGGTTCCAGGGAACAGGGGACAGGTTGCAGGGAAGATCTCACGAAGGCTCGGGACTCAGCAAACGGCTTCTGAGTGCAGTTAACATCTTGCTAATCTCCGCAATCAGCCTCAGCACTGGCGCTGCTTGGTCGTCGCTTAGGTAATCCAGGCGGACGGTCAACATCACGAATGTTTCCGTCTCCATAAGCGCCCTTGGCAACTGCCAGAAAATTCGCGTAATCCCTTCTGCTGCCGCGAGCGTGACCTTCGGCAATGTTCGCGGGGACTGAGGCAGCCGCCCGCGTGAGCTGCGTCACCAGCCGATACGTCTCACTCGACGGGAGCTTTGCTGCAAGTCCGTAAATCATCACCGTAAGGTCCATCGCTTTCTGCCACACCACCAGATCCCTGTGCGATTCTATGCGTCCCACGTTCTCCTCCCTGCCCTGCCTTGGTATTTTCCTGCTGTTCCCTGTAACCTGTACCCTGTCACCTGCCACCTGTCACCTGTTACCTGTCACCTGCCCCGTTCAGCCAGACGTCCAGCCGTTCTTGCCGCGCCGGTACCAGACCACCGCCGGCGCCGCCGTCCGCTCGGTAATCACAAAGTCGTTCACCCCGTCCTTGTCCACGTCGAGCACCAAGCTAGCCGTCTGCTCGGTGCCGGGATTCGGCGCTGGCAGCTCGCCGTTCTTGCTCGATAGGTGAGCCCACTTCACCCCGCCCAACTTCCCTTGGCCGCAATAGAGCGAAATCGCCAATCCGAGACTCGCCACAGCGCAGGAAACAAGAAGCACTCGTTCTTTCATTGCCTTTTGTCCTTCCACGGAAATTCAAGACCGTAAAGCATACGCCGGCAGGAGGGGATTTCAAGTTGCGCCTCATCGCGCAGGTCTACCCGGCCGGTGCGAGGCGGATGCCGATTTGAGGCTGGTATGCAGCCAGGAAGGGGCGGAAGACCGGGGTCCCGCGCCTCAGTGCGGGGGCAACAGCTCAACGGTAGAATTCGGCTTCTGGCAGACCAGATAGGAGAAACAATGAAAGTCATCGACCCCGTCTGCAAAATGGTGATCGATTCCGAGAAGGCCGCAGCCACCAGCGAGCACCAGGGCCAGACCCCCTACTTCTGCCGCCATTCTCGGATATAGTAGTGACACAGGGCGAGTGGTTACGTCACGGGCAAGCCAGGGATTGAAAGTGTCGGAATCTAGACCAGTTTTACGGCGCCGTCAGTATTGTGCGCGCTGCGGACAATTGATGTTTGAGTACTACTGCTCGCCCGACGGCCACTTCGGGCTGGCGGACTCACTCGATGACGCGGGCCGCGAGGAGGTGCTCCGAACACGGCAACCAGCACGCAGCAGGGTGCGGGCCTTGTTCGGTCCCCGCGCAAAACAGCTTCGAACTACGGACCCGGTTACCTGAAACCGGAGACTGCGAGGAGCAATGAAACGCCGTTCTTTTCTCCAATCGCTAGGGGCGGGTAGTGTGGCCTTGGCCGCGCCCGCCAGCGCTGGGGCCGCGAGCGCGCCGCCGCCGATGAAGATCACGCGCCTCCGCTTCTACCACAATCCCGCCTCCCGGCCCATGATCAACCAGAGCTTCCACATCGTGACCATCGAAACCGACCAGGGCATCACGGGGGTCGGCGAGGGCGGCTCGCAGGACACCATCGAGCAGTGCGGGGCGATGATCATCGGCGAAGACCCGTCGCGCATCGAGCATCTGTGGCAGATGATGTTCCGGGGATACTTCTATCCCCCCGGGCGGGAGAAGCTGCACTCTCTGGGGGCCATTGATCTGGCTCTCTGGGACATCAAAGGCAAGGCGCTGGGCGTTCCCGTATATGAACTGCTCGGTGGGCTCTCGCGAGATCACCTGGAATGCTATTCCACGGGATTCCCCGGAAAGGGCAGTCTGAAGGAAACAGCGCGGGCCTGCATCGAGGCCGGATTCCGCGCGTATCGCCACGGCGTGGCTGAACCGCCGCCGGAAGGCAGCTTCAACCCCCGGCAGATGGTTCGAAAAACCTTCGAGGAGTGTCTCCAGATTCGTGAAGGCGTGGGCAAGGAGGGCGACTGGGCCATCGACTATCACACCCGCCTCGACCTGCCGGATGCCATTCGGCTGAGCACGCTGCTCGAGCCCCTGGAGCCGTACTTTGCCGAAGACCTGGTCCGCTCGGAGAATCCAGGCATCTACCGCGAGCTGCGCAAGCAGGTAAAGCTCCCCCTTGCCGTAGGCGAGCAGTTCGGATCCAAGTGGGACATCAACGAGCTCATCGAGCAGCACCTGATTGACTACGCGCGGGTCAGCTTGCCGAATGTCGGCGGCATCACGGAGTTCATGAAGATTGCCGCCCTGTGCGAAACCCACTACGTGGGCTTGATCCCGCACTTCACGGGGCCGGTCTCGGAAGCGGCCCTGGTGCATGCCTGCGGCGTCTTTTCTGGCCCCGTTTTGATGGAAATACTGGGCGATGGCTCGCGTCGTGAGCGGCACCTGCCGGAAGTTTACGACTTTCGCCAGGGGAAGATGTGGCCGAACCGGCGTCCCGGCTTGGGCGTAACCCTCGATGCCAAGCCGCTCCAGCTCGTGGCGGAGATTACCGAGCGCTCTCGCCCCATTCCTATGTTCCATCGTCCGGACGGCTCGATCACCAACTGGTGAGGGGCAGGGTCAGGATAGCTCCCGCTTCGTTCGGGCGCAGAATGCGGAATCGGGGTTGGCAGGCTACTTGCAGGGGAGGGGAAGCGGGGGAAAAGTGGCGCAAAATGTCAGAAGCTGGACGGTATGCGCTGGGCCGTGCGACCCCCCAAGCGCATCTGACAGCTAGAGCAAGAAGAACCGAAAGGAAGTCGCATCAATGACGACCCAGGCAAGGAAACCGAGAGGCAAGAACCACATTTGGCGAGTAGGTTTGGCCGCTCTGGTGGTGTTACCGGCTGTGGCTTTTGCCGCCGAGCAGCTTCGCTTCAAGCCAGGATTCAATCTCTTTTCCCGCGAGCAGGATGTTCAGGTGGGACGCGAGGGGGTGGCCCAGGTCGAGAAGGAGGTCCCGCTGCTGAAGGATCCCGCCGTGGAGCGCTACGTGAGCGACCTGGGGCGGCGCTTGGCAGGATTCGCGCCGGGCAATACCGACTACCCCTGGACGTTCAAGGTGGTCAACAGCCGGGAGATTAACGCCTTCGCCCTGCCGGGCGGATTCGTCTACGTGAATCGTGGCGTGCTGGAGGCGGCGGACGACGAAGCCCAGCTCGCCGGCGTGATGGCTCACGAAATCGGCCATGTCACGCTGCGCCATGGCACACATCAGGCCTCGCAGATGATGCTCGCCCAAATGCCGCTGGCCATCCTGGGCGGCGTGCTGGGCAAGGGTTCCGGTCTAACCAGTCAGCTCGCGCAACTGGGCATCAGCTTCGGGGTGAATTCCCTCCTGCTCAAGAACTCACGCGGGGCAGAGTCTCAAGCCGACGAGATAGGAACTTACACCCTCTACCAGGCGGGCTACGACCCCAAGGCGATGGTGCAGTTCTTCGGGATCATAGAAAAGAAGTACCCACAGCAGGGACTCCAGTTCCTCTCGGACCATCCTAATCCCGAGAATCGCATCAAGAAAGTTGACCAGCTCATCTCTCAGTTGGGTCCATCGCGGCAAGGAAGGACCGACAGCCCCGAATTCCAGGTGGCCAAGAGAAGGCTCCTGGCATTGCCCCCTCCGCCCAAAGCGAAGCCGACCGGGCAGCCCAGCAGGAGTACCCCCAGTGGTTCGGCCGTCGCTCCTCCTGCCCCTTCCTCCCGGCGGGTGGAGTATCAAGGGGACGGGTTTGTCATCGCTTATCCGGATAACTGGGAAGTCCAGCAGAGTAAGGACGGCGTGACGCTGGCGCCGCCCGGAGGTGTGCTTTCTGGGGCGCAGGCGTATGGGGCTTCCTTGAGCAACTACGTGCCGCCGCAGAAGAACTGGGGCTTGATAGATGCGACCCAACAACTGCTCGACTCCATGCGCCAGTCCAACCCGAATCTGCGCGTGGTGAAACAGACCAGTCTGAAAATCAAGGGGCGCGCCGCGCTTTCCACACTCCTTGAGAACGATTCCCCGCTCGAGGGCCAGAAGGAGGCCGACCACCTGGTCACCGTGCGCGTCAGAGATGGGATGTTAGCCTTGATCCTCGTCGCACCTCAATCCGCTGCCGACGCTTACCGGCCTACCTTCGACGCCATGTTGCGAAGTCTCGACCTTCATTAGCCCATCGCCCGGCTTGAACAGGAGGGAAGAATGCTCTTTCGGGTAGAATCAAGGAAGAGTCTGGCGGAGGTTGCTCGCGCCCTCGAGGAGGCGGCACCGCGACACAGGTTCGGAATCCTTGCCGTCCATGATTTGAAGGCGAAGATGAAGGAGAAGGGCGTCGAGTTCGATCGCGACTGCCTCATCTACGAGGTATGCAATCCGCAGCAGGCGAAGAAAGTTCTGGAAGCGAACGCCGAAATCTCCACCGCGCTGCCCTGTCGCATCGCGGTCTATCGCGAGGGTGCCGGCACTACGCTCGCCACGCTGCGACCTACCGCCCTGCTAGCGATGTTCCAAACTCCGGGGCTGCGCGCCGTGGCCGAGGAAGTGGAAGAAGTCATCACCAGGATAATGAACGAAGCGGCTAAGTAGTTCCGTGATTTAGGGATTTTCTCCATTCTCGCGGCTCTCACTGATCTCATTCCGACCTGGAAGTTCCTGCAAAGCTCTTTCGTATCCTTTCTATTCCCTCCTCTGGCTTCCGTTTGCTCGCCGCTTTGTGCATTCCCCAGTTGATGGTAACATCGGCGACGTTCGGCAAAATCCAGGGTGAAGGCGGATAGTCAGCCGCCCCTTCCCCGCGCCGTAAGGAGAAGAGAATTTGATCACTCCTGTATCCAGAACGAGGTTCGTTGCCTGGTTGCTCGCAGGTGTTTTTCTGGCCATCGCCCCTCTCGTGGCCGCCGCGCCGCCCCCGCAACAGAGCCCGGGCCGTGTCTATGTGATCCTGTGGTTCGACACGGAAGATTACATCCTGCCGCAGAGCGACGACGCCGCCAAGCGACTCGCCGCCTTCCTGACCCAGCAGGGGATTCAAGCCACCTTCAAGATGGTGGGAGAGAAAGCGCGGGTGCTCGAACGGCGCGGGCGCCGCGACGTTATCGGCGCGCTGGCCCAGCACGAAATCGGCTATCACACCGACACGCACAGCCAGCACCCCACCCCCGCCGAGTACGAATCCACGCTCGATTGGCAAACCGGTGTCGACGAGTTCAACCGCCGCGAGCGCGCCGGCTTTGACGATGTGCGCCGCATCTTTGGCCAGGTGCCCACCTGTTATGGTCAGCCGGGCAGCTCCTGGGCCCCCCAGGCGTACGCCGCCCTGAAGAAGTGGGGCGTGAAGGTCTATCTCGACGAGGGCGAGCAGGTGGGCCTGAACGGCAAACCCTTCTGGTACGGCGGCCTGCTGAACATCTTCAACACTTCCGAGGGCCGCAAACTCCAACCCGACGAGCAGTGGTCAAATCTGGCTGACGCCAAGGCCCGCTTCCAGGAATCCTATCTGCGCCTGACTTCGCAGCGCGAGGGCGGGATCGTGAGCCTTTATTTTCATCCCTGCCAGTTCGTGCACCGCGAATTCTGGGACGGCGTGAACTTCGCCCACGGCGCCAACCCTCCGCCCGAAGAGTGGAAGTTGCCAGCCATCAAGACGCCCGAGGAAAGTGAGAAAGCCCTCAAGTATTTCGAGGACCTCATCACCTACATGAAGTCTTTTCCCCGCGTCGAGTTTATGACCGCCTCCCAGGCCTGGAAGCTCTTCAAGGACCCAGCCCAGAAGCGCGTCTTTTCTGCGGAGGATCTGGCCGCGGTCGCCCGGCAAGTTGACGCGGAAGTGTCGTTCCAGGTCCACGACGATTACACGCTGGCAGCGAGTGAGGTTTTCCTCCTGTTGAACAAGTACGTCGCGAGCGTGGTGCGCAAAGCGGGCGCGCCGTCCCTCCTGCTGGACGGCACTCCCTACGGCCCCGCCGCGCCGTTCGAGGCGACCGTAGCGGCGGGCTTCCCGATAGGACCGGGACAGGTCAGCCCGCCACAGGAGAATGCCGGCCTGAACGCCGACGCCACGCTCGAAGTCCCCTGGAGCCAGTTCTCCCGCACCGTGCTTGACGTCGCTGACTTCCTGCAAAAGAACAATCAGATTCCCAACGCGGTCTGGCTGGGCAGCCGTCCGGTTTCGCCGGAGAGTTACCTGGTGGCGCGGGCGCAGGTGACCACGCGACTGCTCGTCAAGGCGGAGCCGCCGGAATCCGTAACGCTGGCTCCGGCACGCGTGGCGGCGGAGAAATACGTGGCGGAGGACTCGCCAGCGCTATGGGGTTGGGTTATCTTCCGTCCCGATTTCCGCGCGCCCAAGCTCATGGGCCTCGCCAAGCTCCAGGCGTGGACGCTGAAGCCGGCGCGACCGCAAGCGAGCCGCTAGCGGGATAGGTCATTCGAGAAGAACGCTCATGGAGATTGCTCACATCATGGAGGCCATCCGAGGCAACCCGTGTCCGGGTGACCGACCACGCCGAGAAGAGGCCACTGCTGACGGGCTCACATGCGCGGATGTGGCCCATTCGGTTCTCCACGGCGAGATCATCGAGGATTACCCTTCGGACAGGCCGTATCCGAGCTGCTTGATCCTTGGCAAGACCCCGTCCGGCATTGCTGTTCACAGCGTTTGGGCGT
>JALHUF010000150.1 GCA_022866195.1 Terriglobia bacterium | reverse complement strand
TCCAGAAGCGCTGAAATCCTGCGCGGGCCTGGCGAGCCAGGGCGTCATACGTGGCCGTTGGCTTGTGCAACGTGCGCGCGAACCTCGCCATGGTGCGGAGCGCGTTGTACCAAAGCGCATTCACTTCCACAGGCTTGCCGAGGCGCGGCGTCACCGCCCAGTCGCCTACTTTGGCATCCATCCAGGTGAGCGGCACACCTGGCTCACCCGCATACAGCAGGCCATCCGTCGGATCAACGTTGATGCCATGACGCGTGCCGCAGCGGTGCCAAGCGATGATCTCTGCCAGCAGCGGGAATAGCTCGCGCAACAGGTTCCGGTCCCTTGTGGTTGCGTGATAGTGGCGTAAGGCCTCGAAGAACCAAAGGGTCGCGTCTGCGGAGTTGTAGTCGGGGACGCCATCGCGTTCGGAAAGACGATTGGGAAGCATACCGCAGTCAACGGAGCGCGCCCAGGTGCGTAAGACACTGCACGCGATTTCCGCCCGACCGGTTGCAAGCATGAGCCCCGGCAGGCTGATCATGGTGTCGCGGCCCCATTCGCCAAACCAGGGATAACCAGCTATCACGGAATGGGCATCGGCGCCGCCCTCTCGCGGACAGCGCACGATGAACTGGTCAGCCGCCACAACCAACTGGCGGAGCCATGTCGGAGCCTGAGATGCCCCGCGCGGAAAGGCCCGAGCCCAGCAATCCAATAATTGCCGTTCATACGCTCGACGCGCCTTCCATGCTGCCTGACCGTCCAGGATGGGTGTGGGGTCGGTGCTTGCCACCAAGGTTAACGAATCTCCGGGGGCAAGCTGGGCAGAGAATGTGCCGGCGTGCAAGTGGTCCTCAGAATCCTCGAAGCCACGGCAGCGCTCCGCCGCCAAGTCAAAGTTGTACCACCATTCATGCGTCGGCTCCGCGCGCGCCGTGGCACTAAGCAAATAGAACGGTGTGCCGTCCGCGCCGCCCACAATGCGCAGGCCCTGCTCAACGGGCTGGACGTCAAGCCGACAGCCTTCCGCCCGCGTGAGGGAATGATAGTCGCGATAATTCACCAGCGCCTTGAGCGTCAGCAGGAGCGCGCGGCTACCGTGCAGATACGCATATTGAATGTACGTGGTATTGGCGCCCGGCTGCATCCAGATACGCTTCTCGACCCGCGCCGCAGCGCAAGCAAAGGTCCACACCGGCGTGGTGCCTTCCAGGCGAAAGCGCTTAATGTGCCGGTAGCCTTGCGGGTCAACGACGCCGCTTCTCCAGCGATTCGTGCTCAGGGAGAAGAGTTCGCCGTCGTACTCGGCGGTCTCACCCAGCTTGGCAAGCAGAAGGGTGCGGCGGCGCGGCGGCTCGAGGGCGGCGATGAGCAGGCCGTGGTAACGGCGCGTCAGAGAGCCGGCCACGGTGCCCGAGGCGAACCCGCCGAGGCCGTTGGCCACCAACCACTCGCGCTGCTCGGCTGCAGCGAGGTCCGCGGTTATCTCGCGGCCGAAATCAACGGCTAAAGGAAAACCCACCGAGCTCCCTTCCCCGGCGTGTCAGTCACGCGAGCGTTGCCCGCTTGGGCTGACCTGAGCCGGACGTGGAAGCCATCATGCTACGGACTTTCGTCGCCACCCAGTCCACGGCCAAGCGGATCAACACCTCGCCTTTTTCCGACGACGCCAGCAAGGAGTCATAATAGAACTCGCGATCGTTCTTGGCATCCTCCGCGTCTTTGAGGTCCAGCTTTACCTTGTCGTAATCCACGCCCTCGCGATGAACACGCTCCGGAAAGGCAGCCAGGGCGAAGGAAGTCTCAAACTCGCCCGCGTGCGCGGGCACTTTCTCCAAGCCCGTTTGCATGCACTTCCTGGTGGCTTCCTTCGCTTCCTCCGACGCGGTATAGGCTTCCCAGTAGGAACAGGCGTCGATGTTGACGCCCAGCTTGTCGCGCCAGGCAGCGATTTGCGATTTCAGCGGCTTATCGTTCCCCCCATGACCGTTCACGATAAGGATATTGCGGATGCCATGGGTTCGCAGGCTCTCGCCGATGTCGAACACCAGGGCGAGGAAGGTCTCCGGACGCAGCGTGAGTGTCCCTTTGCGTGCCATCCAGTAAGGCGAGATTCCCACCGCCACTGGCGTCGCGACGATCACCTGCGGGTAGAGCTGCAAGGC
>JALHUF010000149.1 GCA_022866195.1 Terriglobia bacterium | reverse complement strand
GGGCAGGCCCATTTTGGCGAGCCGGTAGCGGAGCGCGTTGCGGGAGAGGCCGAGGAGGCGCGCGGCCTGGCTCTTATTGCCGCCGGCGCGGCGCAAGGCTTCCTTAATAATCTCGTCTTCGTACTGTTCGAGTGTCACACCGGGAGGCGGGAAGGCTGTCGTACCGCCCGGAGACATCGTAAACGCCGCGATGTCCGCGCCACCCGGCCGGGAAGGTGAGAGGTCGAGACGGATGTCGGCAACATCGAGCATGTCGCCCGCCGATAGAGCCACAGCGCGCTCGATGATGTTCTCGAGTTCGCGCACGTTGCCCGGCCAGTGAAAGTCCATCAGCATTTTCTGGGCAGCTGGGGTGATGCCCTTGATGGGTTTTCCCGACTCGCGCACGAAGCGTTCGATGAAGTGGTCCACGAGGTAGGGAACATCTGCCTTGCGCTCGCGCAGGGGCGGGAGGTTGATGGGCACAACGTTCAGGCGATAGTACAGGTCTTCGCGGAAGGTACCCTGTTCGAGCGCAGCGCGCAGGTCCTGGTTGGTGGCGGCCACGACGCGGACGTCCACCTTCAAGGTCTTGGTTCCGCCCAGGCGCTCGAACTCGCGGTCCTGCAGCACACGCAGGAGCTTCACCTGAGTGGTGCCAGGCACGTCGCCGATTTCATCAAGAAAGATAGTGCCCTTATCGGCCAGCTCGAACTTTCCCGGCTTGGAACTGACCGCGCCTGTGAACGCGCCCTTCTCGTAGCCGAACAATTCGCTTTCCAACAGATTTTCCGGGATGGCCGTGCAGTTAATCTTCACGAAGGGCCCTGAGACGCGATGGGAGTGCTGGTGAAGGGCGCGCGCGATCATGTCTTTGCCCACGCCGCTCTCCCCGCCCAGCAGGATGGTGGAGTTGGTGGGTGCCACGCGCTCGACCGTCGCCAGCACTTCCTGCATTTTGGGGCTGCGGGCCACGATGTTCTTGAATTCGTAGCGGCGGCCCAGCGCCTCCCGGAGCGAGCGGTTTTCCTCGCGCAGGCTGTGCACGTCGAGTTCCTTGCGGACGATGAGCTTCATCTCCTCCAGCGAGAAAGGCTTCAGGACGTAGTCGCTCGCGCCTGCCTTCATGGCCTCCACGGCCGTCTCGACCGTCCCGTAGGCCGTCATCACGATGACGGGGATGCGCGCGTCCACGCGTTTCACCGCCTGCAAAAACTCCAGGCCGTCCATGCCGGGCAGTCTCAGGTCGGTCACCACCCGATCGATCTTTTCTTGGCGCAGGGTGTTCAGGCCGGTCTCTGCGTCCGCAGCAGTGAGGGTAGTGTAGCCTTCCTCGGTGAGGTTCAGCTCCAACAGCCGCAGCATCTTGGGTTCGTCTTCGACAATCAGGATGGTAGGCATGGGTCTATTCATGGACGGAAACTAGAAATTGGAAACTGGAAACTGGCACAAGACCTCAGGCTGCCGCATTTCTTTTCAGTGCGAGGGTCGCACGGAGATAGCCATTGAGAAGCCGCCCGACCATCTGAGCCAGAGCCTGAAGTTTCTCCCCCTCTGCGACGCTGAGGTAACCCTCATCCACGGAGGTTGTCAGATGGTCCCTCAGTTCGTACAGTGAACCGCGAGCCTGCCGACACAGTTGTGCGTTCTCCTGGTATCCGAACCGCCCAAAACCTTCGGCAATGTTTGCCGTGACGGAAGTTGCCGCTCTGCGCATCTGGCTCGCCAAGCCGTACTTCTCATGTTCCGGGAGGGCCTTCGCCACCTTGTACAACTCGCGTCGTAGGTCACGCGCTGCCTTCCAGACGTCCAAGTCCGTGAAGTCTCTAATCGGCTTGGCAGTGCTCACGCTATCCTCGCGATCTTGCGGTCTCGAATTTCCAGTTTCGAGTTTCCAGTTTCTGGTTTCCAGTTTCCAGCACTACTCGGCTGGCAAGAATACCTGAAAGCACGCGCCTTTGCCCGGCTCGCTGGCCAGGCGGATGCGGCCGCGATGGTCGTCCACAATCTTGGAGACGATGGACAATCCCAGGCCGACGCCGGATGTCTTCGTGGTGCAGAAGGGATTGAAGCTCTGCCCGCGCAGTTCGGGGGCGTCGCCGGG
>JALHUF010000148.1 GCA_022866195.1 Terriglobia bacterium | reverse complement strand
GGAATACACCGCAATGCTTCCCATCAACGCAACACGCCGGCCGGCGCGATCCGCCAGGATGCCGAACAGGATTCCGCCGGCGGCAGAAGCGATCAGGGTGACCGAGGCCAAAAGTCCTGCCTGGGAGGGCGAAAGATGAAGCTCGCGCAGCAGCTCCGCGATGACCATGGCATAGAGCGTCACGTCCATACCGTCCAGCATCCAGCCCAGGGTGCTGGCGAGGAGCGCGCGGCGTTCGGCGGGTGAGGCGCGTGTAAGAAAACGCATGGGGAACTGTGCTGAGTAGTTTATCAATCGCAGCCTCGGCGCTTTGGGCCTGGTTTCTCTTTCGCCTTGTCTCGGTGCGCGGCTCCGGCCCCGTGCGAACCAGAGGTATCGCTCCGCCAGTACTCCGGCCGCCAAGTATAGCTGATGACGGGTGTCAGAGGAGCGGCCTGGCCAGCGATATCGGCGCCTGTGAATTACTCGTTGTCTCCTCCGTGGGTTTGTGGTATGGAATAGCCCGCGTGTAGCCACTGGCTGTCATTTGTTGCGTTTGTGGCTAGCGGGTGTGAGGGAAAGCAGCATAATCCAATCAAAGGACCGGGCGCCTGAGCTTTTCGGAGAAGGAGAGCAAATTATGGCAGTGTGCGCGAAGTGCGGGGCAGCACTAGCTGAAGGAGTGGGGTTCTGTGGCTCGTGTGGGACGCCCGTGGCGGCGGGTGGTCCGGGACCGACCGCGCCGCCAGCCGCGTGGGCAGCGGCCCCTGCTGGCGGAGGGTTGACCTCAAACGTGGCGGGGTTGCTGGCCTATCTTTTCTGGCCCATTACCTGCGTCCTCTTTTTGGTGGTCGAGCCATACAACAAAGATAAGTTTGTCCGGTTCCATTCTTTCCAAGCGCGTTTCCTGGGCATCGCAGCCTTCGGCGTCGCGATCGTCCTCGGTGTAATTACGATAGTGCTCATGCTAATCCCTTGGGTGGGCGCTGCTTTAGCCGCCCTGCTCTGGGCCGTCTTTGTGCTGGCCGTGCTGGGCCTCGTGATTTTCGTGATGTACAATGCCTACAACAACGAGCTGTACATGATCCCCTTCATCGGTCAGTTAGCGGCCAAGCAGGCGGGATAGCTAGCTTTTTGGACGACGCCACCGCCGCATCACCGGAAACGAAGGGGCAGGCGTGTGCCTGCCGCTTTTTGTTGCTGCGGCCCGTCCAGCAACGCTGCCGGGGTTGCTTTTCTCTTGACAATTTTCAGCAGGCAGCGCAATTTAGCGGGCTTCGGACTCGAGGGTCGCGCAGGGCGTCGGACTCTCCGGTTCGGCTCGAAAGCACACATGAGCGTCCGCGTTTGTTTTCATGACCAATGCTTTGACGGGGCTTGTTCAGCCGCGGTTTTCGCGCGTTTCTATCAGGAGTGCGTCGATCCCCGGGCCACGGTACGTTACCGCGGTCTGATGCATCGCGCGGGCCAACTCTTCGACGAAGATGTCTTTGACAGCGAAGAGAACGTGATCGTTGACTTCAAGTATTCCAGCAGCGACCGGCTGACTTGGTGGTTCGACCATCACCAGAGCGCCTTCCTCACGGAAGCCGACGCGGAACATTTCCGACGGGATAAAAGCGGCAAAAAGTTCTATGGGCCGGAATTCCGCTCCTGCACCAAATTCATTGCCCATATTGGGGCCACGAAATTCGGCTTCAGGTCTCCTGACCTGGAAGAACTTATTCGCTGGGCGGACCTGATTGATGGCGCACAGTATCCGGACCCGCAGACGGCGGTGGAGATGCGCGACCCGGCCACGCAATTGACCCTGGTCATTGAAGGGACGCGGTCCAAGGGCTTCGTGGCCGGACTGATTCCGGAACTGGTCTCGAAGTCGTTGCCGGAGATTGCGGCGCTCCCTGAGATTCGGCGGGCCTTCGAGGAGCATTACAGCCGGCACTTGAGAACCGTGGAGTTGATTCGGACGCGGGCCGAACTTCACGATGGCGTAGTGTGTCTTGACGTGGCGGACCAGGATGCCGAAGGCTTCAGCAAATTCATTCCTTATTATCTGTTTCCGACAACGGTTTACAGCGTCGCCCTCAGCCGTTCGCACGAACGAACGAAGATCGCGGTAGGCAGCAACCCTTGGCATCCGGCCCCGAAACACGCGAACTTGGCCAGCATTTGCGAGCGCTTTGGAGGCGGGGGCCACGCCAAAGTAGCCGCCATTTCCTTGCCTCCCGCCGACCTCGAACGGGCGCGGGATGTCGCCCGCCAAATTGTGGCCGAACTCTGCGCCAGCCTGAAGTAATCAGCCGAGGCTGTGGCCGGGCGGCGAGCGCTGCGGAATCCGGCAGCTTATTGGGTGCTGTGGCCAGCCGGGAACTGAAGGCTAGGGGTCAGTGGCCTTCTGGCGGTGCAGAGGTGCTTGCCAGGGCCGGAGGGGTGTGATAAAAAGGAGCCTTTGCTGGAAAGGTAGCGCGGCTGCCTGCTTCCGCCCAAGGCGTATGCTGAGACAGAACCCGTGGCCCATGGCTGATCCGGAGCGCGTCGGAGCGCGGGTGTCTAAGGATGCGCCTGCAGACGGGCTGGCGGGGTTCCGGCAAGGGTGAGTGCGGGCGGGGAAAGTGGCCATCGTGGGCGAAACGACAAGAGCGGAAAACGACGCAATCCACGTCAACGTCTTCGGCATGTCAGACATGGGGCAGGTGCGCAAGAACAACGAAGACAACTTCGTCGTCTGCAACCTCTCCACGGGCGAAGCGAGCCTGACGCCTTCCCTGCGCAATCACCGCTTAGGACCTCGGGGCACGCTCTTCCTGGTGGCCGATGGCATGGGTGGAGAAGCGTCCGGCGAAGTGGCCAGCCAGATCTGCACCACGACCGTCCCCAAGCGCCTGTATGAGAACCTCAAGTCCTTGGGGAACGTCAGCGAGACAAACTTCGTCCTTCTGATGCGCGAGGCCATCGAGTACGCCAATCAGATCATTTACCACAAGGCGTTGACCGACCTGATTTTCCGTGGGATGGGTACTACCGCCACCGCCGGAGTTCTGTTCGGTCCATATTTGTTTGTGGGCCAAGTGGGTGATTCGCGGGCCCATGTGATCCGGAACAAGCAGATGGTTCAGTTGACGCGGGACCAGACTTACCTGAACTATCTGGCGGAGATTGGAGCGGAGTTGCCTGAGGGGCCGGAGAAGGACAGCCGCAAGAGCATCTTGACGCAGGCCGTCGGGACCAGCGAGATGGTGGATGTGAAGGTGACCTACACCAAGATGCGTCAAGGCGATTGCCTCCTCCTTTGCAGTGACGGGCTCTACAACATGGTGAAGATGCCCGAGATATTGGCCGTTCTGGAAGGAACGGATGCGCTGCCCGCCAAGTGCAAGACGCTCATTCAAAAGGCCAACGAGCAAGGCGGCACGGATAACATCACGTTGATCTTGGCGGAAGTTGCCGGGCCCGGTCTACCTCCTGCGGAGGTGACGGCGGAGGTGGAGTTTCAGGAGTTCCGCGAAGAAGATTTCACCGTGGGAACGTGACTTGCCGGTGACGGGGAGCGCGCAGGGGCGCAAGCGTCGGAGGGCAAGGCTAGAGAGCAACCGAGGCGAGCTGCGCAGCAGGAGGTCTCTCCCCACCGTAGGTTGCGAGCCTACGCCCTCAACGAAGTCCCGAACCCCGCGCGGAGTTGAAAGATTATGAGATGCCCGGGATGCGGGGAAATCAACGAGGTTGGGTTCCGTTTCTGTCGGAATTGTGGCTGCACGTTGCCGGAGCTGGAATCCCCTCCGCCCGTTACGGTCCTCGCTCAGCCTCCTGCTGTCGAACTTCCTCCGGCCAAACCGCCTGCCCCACCAGCAGCACCGGCTAAGGCTTACCGACTGGTCGCGATGGGCGGACTGCTTTCCGGCCGCACGTTCACCGTCGGCCCCAAGGGGCTGCTCATCGGTCGAGATCCGTCCACCTGCCAAGTGGTGGTGGCGGATGACGAGATATCCCGCCTCCATGCTTGGATTGGATTCAACGAGCAGGGCGAGATCGTGGTTCACGATCGCCATTCCGCCAACGGGACATATGTCAACCAGGTACGCATTCAGGAACGGGTTCTGCGGCCTACGGATGAGCTAACGGTAGGGACAGGCCGCCACCACCCCTTTCGGATTGATCTGGTCGCACCCCCGCCTGCTCTCGGGGTCGCGACGCAGGTTCCGGCGCCTGCCCGGGCGGGTCGGGTGGCAAGCGGAACCTCGATCTTGACACCTGCGGATATAGCAGTGGCCCCGCGGGAGGAGAAGGCGGGGGGTGGGACGGTAGCGATCAAGCTGACCGACCTGATGGCGCGCCCCCACTTGGAGCTGATTGTTGACAAGTACGCCGTGAAGACCATGGAAGTGCCGGACGAAGGGCTGAAGGTCGGTCGCGACGCCACGCGCTGCCAGTTCGTGATGGACCATCCCTCGGTCTCGGCTGTCCACGCCGAGATTGCAATGAAAGAGGGCAGGGCGGTCTTGAGCGACCGCTCCACCAACGGCACCTTCGTCAACGGGGCGCGCGTCCAGACGGTGCAGCTTCGGGACGGCGATTACATCACCTTCGGCCGCTATGCCGGCAAATCGCTGATTTTCCGCACCGGACTTGAGCCGGAGCTCAAACTGGAGACAGTGGACTTGAGCAAGGACCGGATCACGGTGGGGCGTGATCCCTCGAACGACGTCTTCATCAACCATCCGGTGGTGTCCAAACACCACGCCGAGATCGTCAAGCAGGACGGCAAATTCTTCATCGTCGATCTCGGGTCCACCAACGGCACTTTCGTCAACGGGATCAAGGTCAAGCGTCATCAGCTCCAGGAGCTGGATCGGATCGTAATTGGCCCCTCGGAGCTGCATTTTTACGGCGCCAGCCTCTCCCACAAGCCGGACACGCGGGTGGTGCGTCTGGACGTCCAAGGCGTAAACTTCCAGGTCACGGATCGCACCACCGGCAAGTCCAAGCTCCTGCTGGACGATGTTTCCATGGTGGTGAAGCCGCGGGAACTCATCGGCTTGCTCGGTCCGAGCGGGGCGGGGAAATCCACCTTGATGAACGTGCTGAACGGGTTTATGCGGCCCTCCGGCGGCGGCGTCTTATACAACGGCGTGGAGCTCTATCGGCACCTGGACAGCTTGAAATCCACGATCGGCTATGTGCCCCAGGAAGACATCATGCACAGGCAGCTAAGTGTCCGCCGCTGCCTTTACTATGCGGCGAAGCTGCGGCTGCCCGAGGACCTTTCCGATGAGGAAATCAACCGGCGCGTGGACGAAATGCTCGACATCCTCAAGATTGATCCCCAGCGGTGGGACAATCCTGTCGCCACCTTGAGCGGCGGCCAGCGCAAACGCGTCAGCATTGCCATTGAGCTGCTGCCGAAGCCCGGCGTCCTGTTTCTGGATGAGCCGACCGCCGGCCTCGACCCGCGGACGGAAACCCTGATGATGATGTTGTTCCGGCAACTGGCCAACCAGGGTTCAACCATCGTCATCACCACGCACCTGCTGGCGTCGTTTGGAGTCCTGGACAAGGTCGTTGTTCTGGTGCAGGGGCGCCTGGCTTTTTACGGACCGGGCACCAAATTCCTGGATTACTTCAAGGCGGCAGTGCCCGCTGACGTCTATGACGACCTGACCGACAACAACACCATCCCTTACGCCTTGGAGCTCAAGAAACGCTTTGCCGAGTCGTCGCTCCACAAGGAGCAAATTGCCGAGGCCCCCAAGCCCGGGGCGCCTACTCCGCAATCTACCGCGACGGCTCCGCAGGCCGTCGTGGGAGAGAAGGGTTTCAGTCTGCACCAGTTCAAGGTGCTGGTGCGACGCAACTGGGACTTGAAGT
The DNA here is from genome assembly GCA_022866195.1 of Terriglobia bacterium. GTDB lineage: Bacteria > Acidobacteriota > Terriglobia > UBA7540 > UBA7540 > JALHUF01. The sequence goes on along the minus strand of JALHUF010000148.1, from coordinate 2,717 downwards.
TCGGCGATCGCGGCCAGACCCTACTGCTGTTCTTGCAGGCTCCGCTCGTGGCCTTGCTGGTGGCCTTGATGGCGACCGAGCCAAACCAAATCCAAACCATCTTCATGGCCATGTTTGCGGCACTGTGGTTCGGCTGCTCCAACTCCGTCCGGGAGATTGTCGATGAACAGACCATTTACAAACGCGAGCGACAGACCGGACTGAAGATACCTTCCTACGTCTTTTCGAAACTCTTTGTGTTGTCGTTTATCGCTCTGGTGCAGTGCGTCTCGGTGGTGGTCATTTTGCTTTTTGTCAAGCGCGCCCTGGCGCTAGGTCCGGGAGAGATCCTGGGTGGAATCGGCATTATGTTCCTGGTGGCTGTCAATGGAACCCTGATCGGCCTGTTGATTTCCAGCCTGGTGAGTACGCCCGAGAAGGCGCTCACGTTGTTCCCCCTGGTTCTGATCCCGGAGTTGCTCCTTTCGGGTCTGTTTTTGCCGGTCAATAAAATTCAGACCATCATCCCTATCACGGTGGAGCAGTTGTTCGAAGGAAAGATGTTCGCGCAGCCGGAAGCGAAGGCCAAGACCAAGCAGATGATAAATCCTCCCGCCGCGACCAGCGCGGCCCCCACCGCCCCCACGCCGGGTATCCCGGAATCGGCTGAAGCTGCGGCGCGGCAAGGCGAGGTGGCCCACCAGGTCGTGGGGGCCATGGCTCCTTCGCCCCAGGTTCAGAAGGCTTTCCACAAATATACGCCGCAGCCGGCGGCGGGCATGCCCACCTTCGTGCGTTGGCTCTCGGCGCTCGCGGTCTCGCGCTGGGGCATGGAGGCGCTTTCCGACCTCTGCCTCCACGGTCGGCATTCGATGCAGGATTACGCCTACAAGATCATCAATACCGTTTACATCTCGCTGCACCCTGACGACCTCGAGAAGCTGGAAAAGGGGTTGGAAGCCTCGGAGAAGGAATTCGCCGCTGCGGGAGCCTTTCCGCTGCCTTCGGACTTCTGGCGAGATAAAGGGCCGTACGTGGGCGTGCTGGCGGTGCACTTGTTGGTGATGACCCTCGCGGTCTTACTCTTGATGAAGCGCAAGGACGTCGCTTAGCCTCCCCGGCGGAGCAACGAAGGAGCCACTATGGACACCGGATACTCTACGGTTCGGAACCTGCTCTACATTGTGCTCGTGCTGGTCGTGCTGGCCGTGTTGTCGAATTTCTACGTGGCCTCTCAGCTTTCCATTAACAGTAACGAGCTGGCCAGCTTGCGGGGGCTGCTGCAAAAGCAGTTGATGGGGACCGCGCTCACGCAGGCGGAGGAACTCGAGAAGCGGATGGATGCCCTGAACCAGAGCGCGGCGGGCATCGATGCCAAGATGAAGAAAGCCCAGGACGAGATGGACGCCAAACTCAAGAAGGCCCAGGACGATTTCGTTGCCCGCATGCAGGTGGAATTGCCCAGGATTATGGATAACTACGTCAAGCAGCGGGCCCCGCTGATCCAGAGACAACTCGAACAGCGCGGGGTACCCCTTCCCAAGCCCTGATCGCCGTCGCCCGCGTCTAGGAGGTTTTGATCTCGACGCGGAAGAGTTGCTCACCCAAGAAAAACTCGTCGCCGTGCCGCAATTCCGCCTCATTGCGTATGCGGCGATAGACCCCATTCCGGCTCTTCAGATCCTGCAAGAGGAAGCGGCCGGGCTGAGCCACGATGCGGGCGTGGGTGCCCGACATAAAGGGATCATCCTGGAAAATGAGGTCGCCCTTGGTCCGGCCCAGGGTGATCTCGGGCTTGTCCAGGCTGAACTCTTCGATGACCTCCCCCGTCAACTGGATGCGCTCCAGCTTGGCCGTCACCGGCCCGCGCTGAAGCTTGGGCGCACCCACTATGAACTGGGTACCCTGGGAGGGACCCGGCTGTTCGTCCATGCTCTGGGTGACGAAGCGAAATAATTCCCGGCCCGTCAGGAAGACGTCGCCTGGGGTAAGCTCGGTGTCCTGCCGCTGCTTGGTGAACGTCCCGTTCTGGCTTCCCAGGTCCTTCAACATGAGTTTCCCGGCGCGGATCTGGAGTGAGGCATGACGCGGCGAAAGTAAGGGATCGTCCGGGTAACTGACATCGCAGGTCCCGCGGCCGATGGCCGTCTCCTTGACAATGCGCGTGATCTTTCCCGTGGTCCCATCTTGCCTCAGTTCCACGATACTAGCTTCGATCTTAGGCACGTGCAGGCCAGGAAAAAGCTGGGTCACCCCGCCGGAGGGCGGAACCGCAGCTGGGGGGGCCGCAGCAGGGGCCTGAGGTCCTCGCGGGGTGGGCGCGGGTGTTGGAGCTTTTGCCACCCCGGGGCGCCCAGACGTTGGCGGCGGGGGCGGCGCGGGCTTGGAAACTGGGGCGGGAGGCTTCGGCGGTACGACCGGCGCGATAGGTTGCGTGGGCACGGCGGCCTGCGCTGGGACCTTGGTAATCGGCGGCGCAGGTGGCGCCACCGTTGCTCCGCAAAAGCCGCAAAACTTGCTGTTGGGCGGAAGAGGTTTTCGACACTTGGGACACGTCACCTGTCGCGCGGGTGCGGGAGACACTGGCGGCGCTGAGGCGGCCTCGCCCTCCATGGCCTTCCCACACCGCGAACACGTCAAAGCCGACGCCGGGTTGGGCGTCCCGCAGGATGAACAGCGAATATAACGGATGGTTCCTTGCTCACTGGCTTCATCAGGCATAACACCGTCCTCACGCG
>JALHUF010000147.1 GCA_022866195.1 Terriglobia bacterium | reverse complement strand
TAGAGGTAGAGCTTCTGCAGGTCTTCGTGGCCCAATTCCTCGCGGGTGCGCTGCATCACGAGCTTGCCTTCCTTCATGATGCCCACCCGGTCCGCAATCTCTTTGGAGCGGAAGATATCGTGCGTGGACATCAGGATGGCTTTGCCCTGGCTCTTGAGCCGCTTGAGGAGTTCCAGGAACTCGGCGCCCGCTTTGGGGTCGAGGCCGGATGTGGGCTCGTCGAGCAGGATAGCCGGCGCGTCCTTGATCATGGCGATGGCGATGCCGAGCTTCTGCCGCATCCCCTTGGAGAAGTCCTTCACGCGCTGCTCGTAAGCTTTCTCCTCCAAACCCACATCGGCCATCACCCGGTAATAGTCCTTCTTGGTCAGGTGGCGCTTGCCGCCCAGTTTGGCAAAGAAGTCGAGGTTCTGGCGCGCCGTGAAGTTGCCGTAAAGCATCACGTTCTCCGAAACGTAGGCCACGTACTTCTTGGCCTCCAGCGGGTTCTGATGGCAGTTGATGCCGTTAATGCGCCCTTCGCCCTCCGTGGGCGGAATGAAGTCGAGGAAGAGGTTGATGGCGGTGGTCTTGCCGGCGCCGTTGGCGCCCAGCAGGCAGAATACTTCGCCCGGGTAGATCTCAAAGTTGACGTGGTCGAGGGCGAGCAGCCCGTCCTCGTAACGCTTGGTCAGGTTCAGGGCTTGGATCATGGGCTGGTTCATAGCTTCTCCTTGTTCTATATACGGCGTCAACTGCGAAAGGGTTCCTGGTCCTCGGCTGTCAGCATTCAGCTATCAGCTTTCAGCTAGAACAGGTTCGTGCCCCGCTCGCTGACGGCTGACAGCTGATGGCGGAAAGCGGGAGCACCGCAAAGGTGCTCCCCTACCTCACGTCGTACCGCGCGAAGGCGATGAAACCTCCGACGATAAAGATCCCGGTGTAGAAAATCAGCAGCCCCAAGGCGGGAAGCGCGCGCATCAGGGCCGCGGCGGCGTCCCGGCGGGGCGGAACAAACGAGGGCAAGCTCGTTACCGGGGGCGGCTCGTGCCGTTCGACCAGCAGATTCATCTGGCGCATGGGTGGCCCGTCACCCCGGCGCTCCACCCTCGCTTCCACCTCGCCCGCAGGCGGCCCGGGCCGTCTTGCTTCCATCTCACTAATCTCGAACATCACCAAGGGAGGGTCCTCAAACAGTGCGGCTTCCAAGCGTCGCTGTTGGCGGCGGACGGCGTCGAGCCAGGCGGCATACTGGTTGTCTCCAGTTGTGGCCAGATCGGCTGTCGCGCGTAGGAAAAGCGCGGACGGACTCAGGGCCATCAATGCCCGGGCCACGTCATTCTGCCGCGCGGTGCGCCGTTCAACGTCGCGGTCCAACTCGCCAACGAGCTGCCGCCGTTTGTTCAGGTAACCCAGGAGGATGGGGGTGATGCGGCGGTTGATCTCATCTTTGTGGCGGTCGTACCCATCCGGCTGCACGCCGCCCCCGGCGATCTCCATGAACGTCCGGCCCATTGACTGAGCCGCCTCCCGATAGAGAGCGTCGTCAAGCACCCGCTTCTTGAGCGCCACGGCGTGAGGTGGGGTGACTGGCGCCACCGCCTGTGCGACCAACGCCGCCAGCGGTGGCAGGGCCAGCGCCGCCACCGCCCAAACAACCAGGGAGACAAGAAGCGAAGTCTTCTGGCTGGCAGCGAGCGAAGAGATCAAGAGGCCCAGGGCGTACATGCACAGTACGTACATTCCCGAGGTCGCAGCGACGAGCGCGGTCTTGGTGAGTGTATCGGCGTCCGCCAGTGAGATGCCGAAAAGCTGCGCGCTGAGCAGCCCGATCAAGAACATTGCGAACACTGCTGCCCAAAGAGTGACGGCGCCACCGATGAGCTTGCCTGCGAGAAAAACGGGCCGAGCCACCGGTTGACTGAGCGCGGCGCGAAGTGTGCCGAGCTCTTTCTCTCCCGCCACCGCGTCGAAAGCCAGCAGGATCGCCAGCAGGCCCAGTACGACCCGCACCAGGAACTCGGCATCCAGTTGTCCCAGGAGGTCCACCAATCGTTCCGAGCGCGCGGCGGATGGGCCGGCCTCGATGCCCGTGGAGGAGAAGTCCCAGTACTCAGGAAGCGCGCCGTCCAGTCCTCGCACCAGCACACTGAACGTCTCCGGTGGGCGCAACGCACGGAGAACCAGGAGATCGTTCTGGGGCGTGAAGGGCATGTCCATGCCCGTCACGTGCTGGCCAGCGGGACCAGCGGCCAGGGTCTGCCGCTCCGCTGCCAGCCGATCGTGCTCGGCCCGGCGATTCTCGCAATCACGCACGCCCACGTAAACAGCCAGCGGTGTGAGTCCGATCACCAGAACCGAAATCACCAGGAAGCGCAGACTGGTGATCTGCTCCATCAGCTCGCGCCGGGCGATGGTCCACACCGCGCGCGCTGCGCCTGGCAATGGGATTCCGGCGGAAGAAGATTCTACGGGAGTGGTGGTGGAGGCTGGAGGCAAGGCTATCTCCTTGTCAACTTGATGCCGAACCACACGATGCCCCCGACGAGCAGCAGCAGAAAACCGATAAGGGCGACAGTGGCCTTGATATTGGGTGGGGCCATGACGTGGATGCGGTCGGACTGGTCCTGCGTGGGCACCTTGCGATTGTTGGAGATGGCATCGGTCTTGATCTTCACTTCATAGTCACCCACCCCGACGTCCGAGGGGGGCACGATCTTCACGCCCACAATCTCTTCCTGATTCGCCTCGAGCTTCGCCACGGTGTCGGGGGTGATGACGGCCCGCCAATTCAGGGGATTCTCGGTCGCAACGTGGATGTTGTGCACGACGCGCGTCCCGATATTCTTCACCGTTAGGTTCAGCTCCACTGTCTCGCCGGTCCGAATCTCCTGGTAGAGGCTGGGGGCCGAGACCTCAATCCTTCCTACCCCGCGCGGGATCAATTGCAGGCGCACCTTGCCACACTTGAGCGCCTCGATTTCCGCCTCCGGGTATGTCTTCGAGGGGTCCAGGCGATTTGCCTGGGCGGCGTCGATCACCAGCGCCCAGAACGGGAGCGGCTTATCTAACGCCACGCGCTCGTCCACCTTGTCGGGCAGGTACAACCGGAGCTGGAGCTTCTGGCTCGTCACGCCCTCGGGGAAGCGCACCTGGTAGAGTCGCGACCCGGCGGTGGGTTCCAGAAAGTCGCGGGCAATCTGCTGCGGCAGGTTCAAGGTGAGCAAGGCAAATGGGTTCGAGGACTTGGTGAACTGCTCCAGGTGGAGGTTGTAGGCGGCCTGGCCGCCCAGGTCGGCTTCCAGCGACACCTCCTCCGAGCTCATGCTGACGATGTTCGCCGAGGGATCCTTCTGAAGGTAAACCTGCCGGTCTTCTTCGCGGCCGTTGTAATAGAGCCCGACGACCAGCGCGTCCACGTCCTTGAGCAGGCCGAAGTCCAGCGTGCGTTCTTGGCCGACTTGGAGCTTGGGGATGAACGACGAGTAAGGGTCGGAAATCACCGCACCCGGAACCACGCCTGCGCCCTGGCTCGTGGCGGCCGTGGGATTTGGTATCCCTGCTGCCTCCTTCAAGCCCACGCGGATGTCGGTGAGTTCGCGCATCTTCATCTGGTCGGGCAACTGCACGTCGGCGTCGGAAATCCCAAACAGCTTGTAGTCGAGCACTACCCCGGAGGTGTTCTTCACCGTCACGCGGACGTACTTTGAGCCGTCGGGGCGCTGGTATTTGATGGCGGAAACGATGTCCAAGCGTGGCGCTTCGGCAAACAGGCGGAGGAACGCCTGCTGGAAATCGACCTGCGCCTGGCGGTAGGTGATTTCGGCGGCTTCGTATTGGGCCTGCGGGCCGAGCCCCTGGTCGTAGAGCAGCTTGGCCCGATCGCGTTTTTCCTTCGCGTCTTTGAGGGCGAGATCCAGACGCTTCAATTCCAGCAGCCGTTGCGCTTCGGTATTCGCCGAAGGCCCCGTGGCACCCCCCGAGGGTGCTTGGGCTTGGGTCAGGAACGGGGCGGCAAGCAGCCCCGTGAGTAGGAGGATGAGACCGGTCTTTCGCAACATCGCCTCCCCACTTTTGGACGTCGGCACGCGGCTTTCGTCACGCGTATCTACTTGGCATCTTACTCCAAAGTTCTGGCAGCCCCAACAGTAGGTATCCTGGGTGTCGCTCGCTACCAGAACCACACCTCAACGGGGACAACGGTTCTTACCTCACGTCGTAGTGCTGGAAGGCGAGCACCGCCGCAAAGAGCATGACCAAGGTCTCGGCCGAGAGCAACACAACTTGCCACAAGGCGTCGCGCAGCCCTTCCCCCACGGAAGGCTCCTGGTACCTGAAGCGCGGCACACTCGCGGAGGCTAGCGGTTGCAGGGAGAGGTAGCCGGGCTGGAAGCAGAGATGGGGGCTCTCGAGATCGGCCAGATCGCGCTGCCGTACCCACTCTTCCAGGGTGCTGCGGTATTGGCGGGCTTGTTGCACCAGCTTCTCGTCGCAGAGGATGCCCGTGCCGTTCACAGATTCAGCCCCGAACTGGAAAAGCCCGCTGGGGGAAACGGACGAGATCTTGCGGACGGTACGCGCCTGCGCGAACTTCTGCCGCAAGTAGTCTTCCCAGATCTGCTCCTGGAGGTGCTTCCGCTTGTTCTGCGCCACAATGGAAACCCTCTCGAATTCGAAATTGTCCGGCTTCCCCATGTCCCGCCCGCGCCAGACCGAGCTCTTATTGTTGAACTCACTGTTGACTTGGTCCCAAACCTTGCCAGATCGTTCGGCCACCTCGTTCTGCGTGGGGAGCTTACGAATCTGCTGGATGAGGAGCGTACCCGCGCCCGGAATCACGATGATAGAGACCACCCAAGCCATAACGGCGAGCACCATTGAGGTGGTGGGCCGATGCGTAAGCGTGGAGAAAAGAAGGCCCAGGCAGAGGAAGACGGTGATGTAAAAGGCCGAAAGCAACAGGAAGAGTCCCAGGCGGGCCCACTCTTGCACGCCCAATTCAATTCGGCCCACCAGGAGCAGCAAGAGCAAGGAGAGGAGCATCCCTCCCACCAACGTCACCAGCAACGTCGCCAGGTTCGCTAGCAGCTTGCCCACCAGGATGCTGTTGCGGGAG
>JALHUF010000146.1 GCA_022866195.1 Terriglobia bacterium | reverse complement strand
CCAACTACGAAGGCTTCCGCGTTCGCCAGAGCGTCACCAACACCACCTTGCTGCCGACGGAGGCGCTGCGCGACGGGGATTTCAGTGGCCTCAACCCAGTTACCGGCCTGCCCTTCCCGACCATTATCAACCCTGAAACCAATCAGCCTTTTGCCGACAACCTGATTCCCGCGGCCAAGATCGATCGCTTATCGCGCGCCATCTTGGACAGGCTACCGCTGCCCAACCAACCGAACGCGGCGCCGGGTGAGAACAACCACATCAATGTGGGCCTGCGGCGCGTCGCGAGCGATCAATTCCTTCTGCGCCTTGACCACCAGTTGACCGCCCAGCATCAATTCTTCGGGCGTTTCCTGCTATTCAATAGCGCTCAGCTCTTCCCGTTTGTCCCCAACGGATTCGCCCAGAACCCTCCCGCGGCGCCGGGCTTCGGTACCAACAAGGGCGACCGAGGCAGAAATCTCGCTTTGGGAGTCACCTCCGTTTTCCGGCCCACGCTCATCAATGACTTTCGGTTCGGTTACGTGTACTTCCTGGGAACGAAGGCAGCGGAAAACATTCAAAGCGGTTTCCTGGAGTCGCTCGAGATGGAGCGCGCGCCCGGGGCGACGAATCGCTGCATCCCCGCCATCAACGTCCCAGGGTACGCAGACATGGGCGACAGCGACATCTTCCAGCCCTTTGTCCGCAGGAACCACACATTTCAATTCACGGACAACCTGGTGTGGGTGAAAGGCCGGCACACCTGGAAGTTCGGCGCGGATTTCCGCCGGCTGCGCCTCTTGTACTTGGTGGAGGATTTCGGGCAAGGGATCTTTTCGTTCAGTGATGGTCTCGGCTCGGTTTCGGGAACCGCTTTCTCCGACTTCCTGCTGGGCCGGCCCTTCCTCTCCTTTGCCCAAGCGGGAAATTCTGGCGGCAACGACCGGCTGAATTACGCGGGGTTGTACTTCTCCGATGAATTCCGCCCGACACGTCGGCTGACTCTGACCTACGGCCTGCGCGAAGAATTCTTCTCGCCGCCCACGAATGCTGACGGGCGCGCTTCCATCCTCGACCCTAGCGACGCCACGCGCTACATCATCCGCAACGAGCGGGGGCAGGCCGCGGGATTACTGAGCAATCCGCTCGTGCAGAACCTGCAGCAGACCTTTGGCCTCCAGTTCATTACTTCCCAGGAAGCCGGACTGCCCGCTTCACTCTTGCGGCCTGACTGGGCCGGCTGGGCGCCGCGCGTGGGTTTTGCCTACGACGTTTCAGGGCGCGGAACAACGTCGCTGCGAGGCGGCTTCGGAGTGTTCAATTCCCTGGGCGAGCTTGATTACGCGGCCGAAACGCGTCTGAGCGCGCCCATCACCGAATTCCTTTTCGGCTTGGACCTCTGCCGGTTCTATGGCCCGGGGGCCTGCGGGCAGCCTTGGGCACCCGCGCAGTTGAGTTACGCCCTGGCCTATCAACTGGGCAACTCGTCGCCCGTGGCTGTTTCCTCGCCTCCCTCCATCCGCAACGGCTACGCTTACGAATGGAGCCTCTCGCTGGAGCACCTGCTCACGCCCAGGACCGTCTTTTCCGCGAGCTACGCCGGCGCGGTGGCGCGCAAGCTGCCGCGCCGCGCCCTACAGAACCAGGGCGTGCCCAACCTGCCAGGCATCCGCCGCGGCTACCACCCGCAACCTGGCTCCAACCAGTTCGTGCGCGCGACCGACGTCAATTCCAGCTACGACGCCCTGATTCTTCGCCTCGAGCGTCGCTTCGCGCGCGGCCTGTCGTTCGTGGCGGGGTACACCTTCGGCAAGTCCATCGACACTGCTTCCGGCTTGAATGGTACCAACCAACCTCAGGACAACTACAACTTGAAAGCCGAGCGCGGCCTCTCCGACTTCGACCTGCGCCAACGCTTTGTGTTCTCCAGTACCTGGGAGTTGCCCTTCGGAGCCGAGCGGCGCTGGATGAAGGAAGGCTGGAAGGCGAGACTCTTCGGCCAGTGGCAACTGGCAAATATCCTCACCCTGCAAACTGGCCAGCCTCTGACCGCGGTGCTTCCCACAGCCCTGAGCGGCACGCAGTCGAACGGCACCGACCGACCAGATTTGATAGCCAACCCCAACTGGCCCGTCAATCGGCGCGACCCCAGTCGCTGGTTCAGCACGGAAGCCTTCCGTACACCGCCGATCTTCTTCGACGCGCTGGGCGCTTTCAGCATGCCCGGGAACGAAGGCCGCAACGTCATCACCGGCCCGGATGTCAAGGATTGGGACGCGAGCCTGGAGCGGCACGCCCGCCTGAACGAGCGCACCAGCCTCGTCCTGCGTGCTGACTTCTTCAACCTGACCAACCACCCCAACTTCGACCGGCCCGGACTGATCGTAGGGACATCCAACTTCGGCCGAATCAGCTCCGCGCAGAACTCGCGGCAGATTCAGTTTTCCCTGCGCCTGAATTGGTAGGTTTGTTCGCTGTCAGTTGTAGCGGCGGGTTTATCCCCCGACAAGTCGGGGCGTAAAGCCCCCGCTACTTGTACAGGGAAGCGACGTATTTCTCGTAGCCGTTATACAGCCGGGTGGGGACCACCTCGCCGGTCTCGACCAGTTGCTCGTGGGCCTGCGACCAGCGTGGGTGGGGCTTGGCGGGGTCAACATTGGCCAGAAAATCGTATTCCGCGGGAACCGTGGCATTCCAGAATGTGGCCGGCTGCTGGTCGGTGAATTCGAACTTGGTAATCGCCTTAATACTCTTGAAGCCATATTTCCAAGGAACGTGCAAGCGTAAAGGCGCGCCGCTCTGGTTAGGCAGCGTCTTGCCGTACATGCCCACGACGAGAAGTGTCAGCTCGTTGGTGGCCTCGGCAAGCGTCAGAGCCTCATGATAGGGCCAGCGATAGCGGCTGGCTCTCCGCTGCCCTTCCGCCTGCGCCGGCCGGTAGAAGCTGACCATTCGCACGTAGCGCGCGTTGGACAGGGGCGCGCACCACTCGACAAACTTCTGCATCGGGAAGCCAATCCAGGGAATGAACATGGTCCAGGCTTCCACGCAGCGCAGGCGATAGACGCGTTCCTCGAGCGACATCTGCCGGATCAGGTCGTCCACGTCGATCGTGCGGGGCTTTTGCACCAGACCCTTGATCTCGATCTGCCACGGGCGAGAATCGAACTCTTCCGCCAACTTCCACACGCGGGCCTTGGTTTCGGTGAACTCGTAGTAGTTGTTGAAGCGCGTCGCGACTTGCTCGGCCGTGATTGGATGGTCCACCTGATATTCCGCATTGCGAGTCGCGCTCAGCGGAAGTAACCGGGCGCTGCTCCGGTCTTTTCGGTCCGGCCGGCCACGCGCCAGGCCGTCTCCGCCGGGAACGACAAGGCTCCCCATTCCCGCCAGCGCCGCTGACGCGCCTGCCAGGAACTTGCGCCGGTTCAGATAAACGCGCTCCGGCGTGACTTCGCCTTCGGAGATTTCCCAGCCTCGTGGAATCCTGATGAGCATGGCGCCCCCGCCCTGTATCAGATGCAGCTATTGCGGCATCGGATTCATTTCAACTTTAGCTGTGCTCAGCGCGGGACGAGCTAGCAGGCCCGTAGAAGCGACCCAAGCCGAAAGACGCCTTAGCGGTACGCCTGTTTGCGGTGATCGGCAACCGTTATGAAAACGATCTTCTGCTTGTCGTCAATCTCGTAAAAAAAGCGCCAGTCGCCAATGCGGTAGCGCCAAGTAGGTGGATCCCAGCTTTTCAGACGCTTGATGTTCGGACCGAAGTGAGGGTTTCCGCAAAGTGCGGGATAAACATACTCACGAAGCTTGGCTTCCAGTCGCCTTTCGGCCACACCTCCGAGTCTCGCGAGATCACGCAAGAATTGCCGGGTCTCGAAGATTCTATAGGGCGGTGACGATGCGCCCCTTGCGCTTCCTGGCATCTCGGGAACCAGCCTTCAAGCGTCTTACGAGTTCGGGTCGCGAAGTAATTTCGGCCATTTCGCTATCGTCCACAAAGCTCGTCTCCCTGACATGCCGCAGAGCTGCCGTTTCCACCAGGTTGGCGAGAGACCGCCGCTCCGCCTTGGCCGCGCGAACAAAGGTCTGGTAGGTTTCGTCGTCTAATCGCATCGTGAGGGTCTTCGGCATCAAAAGACCACCTAGCCAATTGTATTCAATTAGAATATAAACGAATACAGGCACTTGGTCAAGGGAGCAGAAGGTCGTCGTCACGGAGTCTGGGTTCGATTCATCGTGGCTTTCCGTAAGGAACAACACCGGCCCTGAGCCAATGTACTCACCGCGGCCGCCTGCTGTCAGCTTGCCCGCATTGACTCCGGAACGCGCCCGCCTTATAAGGACACTTGCAGCACGCACCCCCAAGGAGCTTCAACCATGAAGAACCGATTACATGCGGCAGGCCATATAGCTTTCTGCGTTGCTCTGTGCAGTTTGATTGGCTGCGCAAAGCCGCGGGAACTGGTGCACTCTCCCGGCAACACGACCTACTACGTTGATAGCGCGCAGGGCGACGACGCCCGTGATGGGACCACACCCGACAGGGCGTGGAAAACTCTCGAGCGCGTCAACAGCACGGTTTTCGCCCCGGGCGACAAGATTCTGTTCAAGGCTGGCAGCCGGTTTTCCGGCCAACTCGCGCCTCAGGGCTCAGGCAAGGATGGCGCCCCGATCATCGTCGATCTTTACGGCACGGGCAGCAAACCCCTGATCGAGGCCGAGGGCGACTACCACGAGGCCCTGCTGCTCCAGAACCAGGAATACTGGGAAGTTAACAATCTTGAACTCACGAACCAGGGATGGATACATAGGGCGTTCCGGTACGGCGTGCGTGTCCGGGCCTGGGAATTCGGCACGATACGCCACATCCACTTAAAGAACCTGTTTGTCCACGATGTTAACGGCTCGCTCAGGAAGAGCCGAGGCGAAGGCCACGGGATCGTATGGGAAAATGGCGGCGAGAAAGTCAGGAGCCGTTTCGACGACCTGCTGATTGAGGGCTGTCATTTGCTGCGCACGGATCGCAACGGCATCTGCGGTTACAGCGAAAACTCCGACCGGACGAACTGGTTCCCCAGCTTGCACGTCGTGATTCGCAACAACCTGCTGGAAGACATCGGGGGTGACGGCATCAAGCCCTGGGGTTGCGACGGCTGTTTGGTGGAATATAACCGGCTGTACAAGGCCCGGCAGCGTT
>JALHUF010000145.1 GCA_022866195.1 Terriglobia bacterium | reverse complement strand
CGTATACGCGAGGAGGGCCGCAGGGCGAAATTTGCGCGGAATCTGGGTACCGTGAGAGCGGGTCCCGCTAACAGAACGCCCTTGCCCCTCCGCGAGTTGTCAACACCACTTTTCCAGAGGGTCCCATGTGCATATGGCGGGGTATTGAGTCGAGTTTACTTCTGTTGTTCAACAATCTGAATCTCTTCTTCTGTCAGTCCGTACAACTCATAGACAAGGCGGTCGATCTGGCGGTCGAGGGCGGCGCACTTGTTTTCGTAGTAGGTCTTGTCCTTGTCCGTCTTCGCCTTCCCCAAGGGCTTCTTCGCCTCCAGCATCGCGTCCACCTTCGCCACCATCTCGTCGTGCCGCGCCTTGTCAGTTGGCTTCGTCAGGTCGGGCAATCGGATCGGAAACCGTCGGCAGTCTTTGATGAGAATCTTCTGAAACCGCGGGTGGCGCATACATGCCGTTTTCTGGCATGTGTGCGAGCCGGGGCTGTAAAATACTCGTACGTCACGCCCGCCCCATTATTACGGGCTGAATCACCTTCACTATCTTACTGCCAGCACCTACCGGCGCGCGCGTCTTTTCGATGCCGCGCGCTTTCGCCGGCACTTTGTTCAGACCCTCCAGCAACTCCGCGCCCGCCTGGACTTCAAAATCCTCGGATACGTTCTGATGCCGGAACATTTCCATGTGCTGATCTGGCCGGGGAAGTAAGCCGACCCCTCGCGGATTGTTCAAAGTCTGAAGCGGGTAGCGCGGACCTGATTTGCAGGTCCGCGGTTCGTTCAGTAAGAAAGCCGCAGTCCGTCAGCCGACGGGCTGCGCTTGCAAGCAAAAAGCCCCGGCAGGGGCGCAAGCATGTGGCCCACGGCGTCAGCCGTGGGGTTAAAGATGCGCCCTCTCCCCCTACCCCCTCCCCTGCTCGAGCGGGGGCTGTGGCGCCGGTCTATGACCGGCGTGCCCTTCAACCGTTGATTTCGCCGCTCACAGAGCGGCGCTACAGCTATCCCAGGGCTCACGCCCTGGGCCACATTCTCCCGGCCCTCCGGGCCTGGGATGCACAAGTACCGCCGACCTGATGTCTAGGTCCGCGGTTCGTTCAAGGATCCACACCCCAGAGCCACGCCGATAAGTCGGGGCGCGACGCTGGCTGTCATTCTGAGGAGACGACGAAGAATCCCGGTAGTGACCGAAATGAAAAAGATTCTCCGGCGGAGTTTACTGGGAGCGTACTGAAAAAGATGTTTCGCGAAGTGGGCCCTCGGCGAAATGAAAACGATCCTTCGGCTTCGCCTCAGGATGACAGCGAAGAGACTCAGGGCGTAAGCGCGGCGTTGGCCGCCAGCCAATACCGTGGCACCCTGATGCCCCTGCGCGATAACGCGGGTTTATAATCAGGTCCTGATGGAAATCTCGGTGGGGTATTGAATCCTTATGAAGCAGACTGCCATAGCGCTACTGTTTGCCACTTTCCTCAGTCTCTCATCTCTTTCTGCCCAAGGGCTCGTCCAAGACCCCTTTCTCCAATGGATGGACCGAATCGCGCAGCAGCAACTGCAGCGTCGGGAGAACGCCATCGCCGAAATCCACACTGTTGCCGACGCGGAGCGCCGGAAAAAACTGGTCCGCGAGAGTCTCCTGGAGATCTTGGGTGGCCTGCCCGACTACAACGGGCCGCTGAATCCCCGGGTTACGGGGCGTATCCAGAATGAGTCCTTCACCATCGAGAAGGTTATATTCGAGAGCCTGCCGGGCTTCTTCGTCACCGCCAATCTTTACCGGCCCAACCGACCGGGTCGCTATCCTGCGGTCCTGCTGCAGTCCGGCCATACACAGGAGGGCAAGCCCGAGCCGCAGAGACTCGCCGCCAATCTGGCGTTGAAGGGTTTCGTGGCACTGGCTTTCGATCCTATCGGTCAAGGCGAAAGGGAACAGACCTTTGACCCGCAACTCCAGGGACCCTTAGCGGGCTGGTCGGTCAACGAGCATATCCATGCGGGAGCCCAGAGCCTTTTGATTGGCGAGGGCGTAGGTCGCTACTTCATTTGGGATGCCAAGCGCGCTCTCGACTATCTGCTCAGCCGGCCTGACGTGGACGCCACGCGTATTGGAGCCGCAGGTTGCTCGGGCGGCGGGGCATTGACTACGTTCATTGGTGCTCTGGATCCGCGGGTCAAGGCGGTCGTCCCCGCCTGCTATCCCAATTCATATCGAGTGTTGTTTGCAGGCCCTGACCCCGATTCCGAAATGAGCTTCCCTGATTTCCTTGCGAGCGGCCTGGACACGGCGGATTTCGTGGAGCTCTCTGCCCACGCGCCCTGGCTGATCCAGGCGACCGAGCATGACTACTTCACGCCCGCAGGGGCGAAGCTCGTATATGAGGAAGTGCGACGTTGGTACGCCCTCTACGGCGCTGAGGACAAGGTGCGCTTCTTCATCGGATCGGGACCCCACGGCACTCCCCTCGAAAGTCGCGAAGCTATTTATGAGTGGATGATCCGCTGGCTCAAAGACGGTCAGGGTGATTTTCATGAACAGCCGGTGAGACTCTATACCAACCACGAGCTTCTGGTGACACCCACCGGCCGAGTGGAGGATGAGCCGGGGAGCCGGAAGCTCTATCAATTGATCCTTGCGGACTTTCGCGCCAAGAAACGACAGGGAACCATCCCTGAATTGCGCGCCGAATTGTGGAAGCTGGGAATTCCCACGGAGGGCTCCTCCCCCGAAGTGAAGGCATGGGATGAATCGAACGGCCCGGAGGGCCGGCGTCAGCACATCAAGTTCGAGAGTGAGCCCGGCGTCGAGATTGAGGGAAAGCTCTACCTCCCAACTTCCCCTGGGCGCAAGCCGGCGGTGCTGCTGGTGGCGGATAAGGCCAGTTACTTTCTGGCTGCCTCAACAGAAACGTTGGCGCAAAGGATGGCCAAGAAAGGGCGAGTGGTTCTCGCGCTGGAGCCGCGTGACTCTCCCTCGGGATATGACGACCGGCCATTTGTCGGGAATTGGCTCGCCAATGCGCGGGCCAACCAGATCGGGCGCAATCTGCCGGCGATGCGGGCCCATGACATTTTGCGGGGCGTGGATGTTCTGGCCGCTCGCGATGACGTCGATCCCGCCTCCATTCGCGTGGCTGCCCGCGGGGTGAAAGGGATCTGGCTTTTGCTGGCGGCTGCGGCCGACACCCGAATCCGCAAGGTCTGGCTGGATCGAACACCTTACAGTCTGCGACTTGCTCTGGAAAACTCGCTGAACACTGGCCTATTTGATGCTGTGATTCCCGGCTTTGCGCTGCATTGGGACCTGGAGGATCTTACCAAGGCCATGGGAGACCGCCCGGTTTTGTGGACCGAGCCGACGAACTGGATGGGCCGGATTGTTCCTCTCGGTCCGCCGTTTCGGTATCGCTATGTTCTGGGCGACACCACGGATCTCGCCGATGCGCAAGACAACATGTATCTTGATGAGTTCATAAAATGATTGCCCGCCAGCAGTGGCCGCTGAATGACCTGCCTTGGAACTGGAGAGCCTGCCGATAGGGCTCGAGGGCTTCGTTCTCAGGGAAATGATTGGTGCGGAGGGCCGGAATCGAACCGGCACGGGCCTTGCGGTGTCCGACTTCAGCGCAAATGAGACCGTTGATTTCTCTCATTTCCTTCAAATGTCCCAGCAGCCTTGTGAGCCTGCCTGGTGAGTTCGCTGTTTGTCTGCGGATCCGCTTGGGGGGGGCAGGGGTTCGCCTTACGGATTTGCGTGGTTGGGGGTGGTCATTGGACCTGACCCGGAGCTGGAATTGGGACTGACAAATGACCGGGCCAGGGGGCAAGCATTTCTGGCCGCTCTTAGCCTCGGCGAGAAGTTCCAAACCTAATCGAAGCAACCAGCAGTAAGGACACTAACCGCAGTCGTCCGAAATTGCCCCCTCACTGCGAACAAGGGCTTTGGTCATGCGGCGTCTTCGCTTGATCGACTAAGAGCCGAGATTATTGCGGACGACAAAATGCCAGAATCTGCGCCTAATATTTGCGGTAGATTGACTTCACAAAAGGGCTAAATCTTTGCCTCCAGGAAGCCGATAGATGGAAGGGGGATTGCGCACGGAGGAACCTGGGCCGACGCCGCGCGTTTGGCTCGTGGATGACGAGCCAGCAGCCTGCAAGTCGCCCAGCAAGAAACTCTTTTCAGGAAGGATATAAGTACACAACTGCTCGAGATGGGCACCAGGCGTTCGCGTCTATGAAGGTAGAAGGGAGCCTTCGGATTTAGCGGTTAGGATCGGGGTGATGTGGATCCCCAGCCTTGTGACTGTCTCTTGAGCGCGAAATTCTTATGCCAAAACTGGGGTAATGCCTTGATCCACGGTCAATTACTTCTCCAGGTGCGACAGACTTCGGCGGCCCATTTCTGGAGGCGATCTGATAACATGAAGTGACTTGCTTCCCGAAAACATAGGAAGCTCCACCTGATTTCCATAGATTCAGTTCGGCAGAGCCGTTACCATACGTACCATGGGTGGAGAAACCAGGACGTGCGCTGCCGGAGCCAAGGATCCCGAATCTGGTGGGAGGACTCTGATCTACATTCCGATTATCCACACCCAAGCCGATATGGGGGCGCTGAGCGAGTCAATACAGCGTTTGAAAGTCAAGAGGCTGGGTCGAAAAGGCTGGGAGCGCACCGTGAACTTAGTGGACAAATTGTGGGCCCGGATCGAACAGGCCATCGAGAGTCTGATCCTTCCCTACGAACGGGTTCGTCTTTATCAGGACGGGTTGCCGGTTTGTGGTCGCGAAGTGGAGATTATTACGGAGCTGGCGAAAGCAGGCAGCCGGAACCATCGGCTGCTTCTTCGCTTAAGGGAGAAGGGCGCCACGATCATGGGCACGGAATCTTCCGAGCTCCTGGTGGAGGAGTATCAACTCGTCAAGGAGGTTTTCGCTTCCGGGAAGCCCAAAGTCGCCACCCGGGGGGAAGCGCGCCAGAAAGCCTTGAGGGATTCCTTGCTCAAACGGCGCGATCAATACATCGCCCGTCGGATCAACGACACACTTCTCGCGGGGGAAACGGGCCTGATCTTCCTGGGGATGCTTCACTCCGTGAGGTCCTGGCTCGATAAGGATATTCGGGTCGTCTACCCGATTCATTAACCCTTGGGTCGTGGAGGGTAAGAACCGTGACAGCCGTCGGGAGCAAGATTCTCATTGTAGACGGCAAGAGCGAGATTTGCGCCGTCCTTTCCGAGTACATGGAACATGAGGGACTAACCCCCGTGGTGGCCCACGGCGGGGAAGCGGCCTTGGAGAAGATCCGCTCAGAACATCCAGACGCTCTGATCGTGGATTTAAAGCTGCCCGATATGGACGGGATGCAGATCATGAAAGGAGCGAAAGCCCTGGACGAGGACCTCCCCGTTATTCTGATCACGGGCTTCCCGGAAATCCGGGGCGCGGTGGCGGCGATGAGGGCAGGCGCTCACGATTACCTGGCGAAACCTCTCAAACACCACGAGGTGCTGCGCGTGGTCTTCCGCGCGCTGAACGAACGCGCTCTCAAGCGTAAGCTCCGGCGTCTGTCCTGCCAGATCCAGGACGAGTCTTCGCTCCGGGAATCCATGGGACCCAGCGATGCCGTGAGCCGGATGATCTCTGATGTAACCCGGGTAGCCAAAACGAACTTCAGCGTCTTGATTCTGGGGGAAACCGGATCGGGGAAAGAGCTCGTGGCGCACGCCATCCATCAACTCAGCCCTCGATGCGAGGCTCCTTTTATGGCGGTGGATTG
>JALHUF010000144.1 GCA_022866195.1 Terriglobia bacterium | reverse complement strand
TCTTGATGCGCCACCACGCTTGGCGGTGTGTCCCTTGGGTGGCTAGGTGGCGGTGATGAACTTCACCGAGCTGCCGGTCAGTTGCCGGCTTACTGGTCTGGGTGGAATGGTCAGCCGACAGAAAAAGGTGTTTGCGACTGGCGGCGCTTCACTTGCCTCCGATGGCGCGACGCTCCGCTTGCCGCCGCATGCTTTGCTGGTCATCGAGTAGCGGAGGTTCACTGATGTGCCTGAGGTAACGTCCTATCTCTTTTTGGATGGGAGTCGGTTTGCTTGTTTCTTTCGTAGCATTCTTTCAATCTTCTCACTGGTCAGCTCGCGCAGAGCGTCGGAAGCGATCCATCTGGCAGCCTTCGAATCGAGTTTGCGAATCTCCCTTGCGGTTTCGATCGCTTTCTCGCGGAGCCTGAGGTTTCGCTTCCCAATCTGCCGTAGCGCCCAGTTCACGGCTTTCTTCACAAAATTCCTCTCGTCGCTGGCTCCTTTCTGGAGGAGGGATAGGAAGCGCGTGAAAACCTCATCTTTGGCCTGTTTGTCGTGCGCCGCCAGACAGGCCATCAGCACGTATCCCGCCCGCTTCACATATTCCTCTTCGCGCCTTGTCCACTCGACAGCTTTGCGGTAGGCGTACGGGGTCATTCGGAAGAGGTTGTTGCAGCAGCCATCCACGACGGCCCACGAATCGAAGCCGCGCGCCCAGCGCTCCATCTGCTCCTCCGTGACCTGCCGGGGGTCATCAATGAGGGCTGCGAGGCCTTTGGCGTCGTGGATTCCCGAATCCCACAGTCGCCGGGCGAGCGTATGGTTCCTGCCAATTTCCCGCGCCATCTGCCGCAGCACGGGCGCCGGAACGCCGTAAGCTTGCTTCACGCTGATCCCGAACCGCGCCAGGCCGGCGACGGCTTCGGGATTGGACAGGGAGCGGAGTCTTTGCAGTATCTCTGTGCATTCCATTCGTTTATTCCTCCGGGTTGATTTCAGCCTCTTCTGCTATGCAGTAGCCGAAGCGAGCGTTTGTTCGAATGGAATTCTACCTCGACGAAGGCGCCACGATCAGCAGGAGTCTCCCCTGTTGTTTCAGACTGCTGCCTTCGCGCTGCGCGTGCGAGGTTGTGTTATCCTTTCGCGGGCCTGCAAGTTGCGTGAGGCTATCGGTTTGGTTGCCAGTTTTGTGCATCTGATACAACGTCGTGTACGTCAAGAAAGGCTACTGGTTCCGCACGCCCCGAAGCTTGGGACCACACCGGCAACTTCCGCGCCCAGCTTTGCATGCGCCCGCAGGCGATCTGGACGATGGAGTTTGTCAAATAGGGCTCAAGGGTGAAGGCTAAAGTGTGAATGCGACGAGCGCTTCATACTTTACACTTTACACTTCATACTTCTAACCATGCTTGTTCTCGACATCGGATGCGGAAAGAAGAAGCAGGAGCCGGGAGCGGTGGGGCTCGACCGGCAGCCGGGCTCGGCGGCGGACGTGCTCTGCGAACTAACGCACCTCCCCTGGCCGATGCGTGAGGGCTGTGCCGACCGAATCTATCTCTCGCATTTTCTCGAGCACCAGCCTGATATCCTGCGCGCCATGGCGGAAGTGCATCGGATTGCCAAGCCTGGCGCCGAGGTGATTGTGACGACGCCGCATTACAGCTCGCCCGATTCCTATTCCGACCCGACGCACGTTCACCACCTGGGCTATCACAGCTTTGATTACTTCGCGCGCGACTCCTTTGAGAACTTTACTTACGGCGGAGGCGGCTTTCGCATCGTCGAGCGTCGTTTGACCTTTGGCGGGAATCTGCTTCTGGACGGCCTGGGGCGGATGTTAGCCGCGATCTCAGTGGACTTCTACGAAAAGCATCTCGCGTGGCTTTTTCCCGCGCGCAATATCGTCTGCCGGCTTGCGGTGGTGAAGGCGACGACCACCGCATCCGCGAGTGGCGGAGCGCGATGAGCCGCCGGCAAATGAAGCGGCGTTTTTAGGATGTGAGAAGCCGTTCGAAGTGGGCGAAAATTCCTGTTGACAGTCTGCAGCGTAGTCCGTAGGATAGCGATCTGACAATTGAATACTTGATTCAGCAAGCCTGAATCTCATCGAGAGTGGCTGAGGGACGGGCCCGATGACGCCACGGCAACCGCTCCGACTTTAGTCGGGGGTCCGGTGCCAATTCCCGCCCGGTAATGGGGCCGATGAGAGGGGTTAAGAAGACCTTTTAACAGCCTCCCCGACCCTATCGGGGAGGCTTTTTAGTTTTGACCACCTCTTAGGGCGTTTAATCATCAACCCTGTTATTCGGCGGCTCGCTCAGGATGAGGAAGGACAGAGGAGCCGTGAGTTACCTGCTACACCTGAAGTGCCGCGAATGCGGCCGCACTTACGCGCCGGAGCCGATCGCGGCGTGCGAGGAATGCTGGGCGCCGCTGGAACCTGTGTACGATTACGGCGGGCTGTGGTCCGACCTGCGTCGCAAGGATATTGAGACTCGCCCTCCCAACATGTGGCGCTACCGCGAGCTGCTGCCTTTGGAGGGCGAGCCCTGGGTTGGGAAGAGCACAGGTTTTACACCGCTGGTGCCGGCGCCGCGTCTGGCGCAAGCCCTGGGAGCGCGGGAGATATATCTCAAAAACGATGCGGTGAACCATCCTACGCTCTCGTTCAAAGACCGCGTGGTGGCGGTGGCCCTGAGCAAGGCGCGGGAGTTCGGCTTTGAGACGGTGGGGTGTTCCTCCACGGGCAACCTGGCCAACGCCGTGGCCGCCCAGGCCGCCGAGGGAGGTTTCAAGACCTTCATCTTCATCCCCGCGGATCTGGAGCCGGAGAAGATCATTGGCACGCAGGTGTACGGAGCC
>JALHUF010000143.1 GCA_022866195.1 Terriglobia bacterium | reverse complement strand
TTCTTGACGGGTGACAGGGCCGCGAGTCTTTCCGTCAGTTCCATCACAGGTGGCACCGTGCGGTGGATCGCCGATGAATACATGGGCAGGGTTTTCAGTTGCCGGGTCGCGGCATCGACCAGGCGTTCTTCGCTGAACCCCAGGGAAACGCAATAAAAGCAGGAAACGGACTCGATGTAATCCTTGCCGTTCTCATCGTAGATAAAGATGCCTTTGCCACGCTCAAACACCAGCGGACGTTCGGTCTTGAGCAGCGCCAGGTCGTGCAGGTCATCCAAAGCCACGACGTCACAGGAAACGGCGGGGGCGGCTCGCGCTCCCGGCCGGGCAAGTTTCGCCATGATTTTCGTTCCGGGGCTCGCCGCCAAACAGCGCCGGGCATCGGCGATGACGTGCGCGTTGGTGAGCAGGTAGCCCTCCTCGTTGACCAGAAAGCCCGTCGCCGCGCATTCACGATTCTTATCCTCCGCACCGGGGCCGACCGCTAGAAGTTGCACGACGGCTGCGGTCACTGGCTCCGTGGCGAGCGAGTCCGGCGTCCCGACTTCCTGAGGCAAAGCGAGCGACGCGTAGCTCAGGCCAATGGCCAGCAGAAAGGTCTGAAGGCTGCCCCGAAGGATATCGAGCCGTGAATCCATACGCATGTCTGGCAATGCAGCAAGGCCGTCGCCGCGAAGACTACCTCCCCATCTGCTTCGCCTTCTCCCGGATTGCCGGCCGGGCAGCTTCCATAATCTCGCGCAGATCCTCGTAGCGCAGGGTGCGCTGCTCGAAGGTGCGCTTCGCGAGCGACCCCAGGAAGCGGGTTTCGAACTCTTTGAAGTAGGACCCATAGATGTGGTAGCTGTCGGCCAGGTGGCAGTAGCGGCCGACCTGCACGGGCTTCCCGGAAAGTTCCGAGATGCGTTCGGCGATTCTCTTTTGCATCTGGACCAGCGCAAAGATATTCATAAAGGCGGCCTTGTAAGCGTCGTTCGAGCGGAAGCGGACGTTCATGCTGAGGACTGATTCCCCGTTACCCTCCGTGATGCGGCACCAGAGGCTCTGGAGGCAAGCGGGATCGTAGCAGTCATTGTCCTCCCACACTTTCCAGGTCACCGCCTGGGCGCGGCGGGTGTGAGGAGCCTTGGCGAGCTTCTGGCACAGAGTCTCGATCTGGTCGAAGGGCCGGAGCGAGGGCACTTCGTAGGCAAACAGGCGCTGATGATAAGTGTATTCCCAGCGGTGGTCGTCGGGATTGCGCGGGTCGCGCACGAGGTGATCCTTGATGCCCTCCAAAACTTCCATGACGTATTCCTGCAACTCCTCGGGCCCTCCGGGAAAATCCTTGTGGATCATGGGCTCGCGCAGAGGCTCGGTGACGGTGATGATCATCGTGGCATCTTTGCTGGGAGGATCGTCAGGCTTGTCGTACTGGGTTTTGATGGCGCAACCTCTCTGGTACAGCTCGATCAGCGACGCTTCCCAGGCCCGCGCAATCGAGTCTCCCTCGACGTGCAGGATCGGTATGCCGTTCATGCAACCACCTCTTTTCTGTAGCGGCGATATCTCATCGCCGAACTGATTGAGAGTCCGAGGGCGGCGGTGCGGACACCGCCGCTACAGCAGATTCACCAATCCTGCACGCTGCCATCTTTGCGGCGCGCCGTGGGCAAATACGAACGCGTGTAAGGATACTTCTTGGCCAACTCCTCGTTGACGTCAGTGCCGAGCCCGGGCGTGTCGTCCACATTCATGTAGCCGTCCTTGAAAGTCGGGCCGCCGGGAATGACCTCGCGCGTGACCTCCGGGAAGAAGACCATTTCCTGGACGCCGAAATTCGGAATCGAGACATCCAGATGGATTTGGGCGGCCTGGGTGGGCGGCCCCAGGTCGGCGGCGCCGTGCCAGGCCGTCTTGACGTGAAACGCTTCGGCCAAAGCCGCCACTTTGCGCGCCGGCGTAATGCCGCCAATGTGGACGACGCCGCAGCGAATGTAGTCGATCAACTGTTCGGTGATGAGCGGCACGCAATCCCAAATCGAGTTGAACAGTTCGCCCATGGCGAGTGGCGTCGTCGAATGCTGCCGGATGAGGCGGAAGCTCTCCTTGTGCTCGGGCCGCAGCAAGTCTTCGAGGAAGAAGAGGTGATAGGGCTCGAGCGCGTGGGCCAGGCGCGCGGCTTCGATGGGGGAAACCTTCTCATGGGTGTCGTGCAGCAATTCGACCTCATCTCCGAGTTTGGACCGCAGGTGCTCGAACAGCTTAGGCACCGTGCGCAAATAGGGTGAAGGCTCGAAGATTTCTGTCTCGGGGAGGTTATCCTGCTGATCCACGCGCCCAGCGTGCTCTTCAGATTTCCTTCTGGACGAGGTGCCGTAAGTTCCCTCCAGCCCCGGAATCGCTACCTGCGCGCGCACACACTTGAAGCCGCGCGCCATGCCGCGGCGCACGGCGTCTTCGACCTCGGCAAAATCCGCCCCACTCGCGTGCGTGTAGGCCAAGGCGCCCGTGCGCGTCCGCCCGCCCAGCAATTGGTAAAGCGGCATGCCGGCGCGTTTGCCCTTGATGTCCCACAGCGCCAGATCCACGCCAGCCACCGCCGTCATCTGCACCGGGCCGCCCCGCCAGTACGAGCCCCGGTAGAGATACTGCCAGGTGTCTTCGATTTGCTCGGGGTCGCGGCCGATGAGCAGCGGCGCGATGTGCTTCTCAAGCAGCGTGGCGACGGCCAGTTCGCGGCCATTGAGCGTGGCGTCGCCCACGCCGTATAGGCCCGGCTCGCTGGTCAGGATTTTCACCAGCACGTAATTGCGCCCCGGGCAGGTGACGATGACGCGCACGTCGGTGATCTTGAGCGGCGGCAGGCCGCGGGCGCGCGTGTTCGTGGCCTGAGCCCCGCGCAGCAGCTCGTCTGCCCCAAGCGCTCCGAGCGCCGCCGTGCCGGTGAATCGCAGAAAGTCTCGCCGGTTGGAATCGTAGGATGCCATGTTCGCCTCCAGCGCAGATGCAGAAAGCAGGGGGCGATTCTACCTCTAGGCAGCCACGGAGGGGAGTATCTTTCCGGCACTCAAGCAGGGAGGGAAGAAAAGCCGCGGACCTGAAGGTCCGCGTTACGTGCTGTACACCTTAGGGGGAACCATTTTACCGACGCGCTTCGGGCTTGGCGGGCGGCGTCTGCGGCTTCAGGCGGACCTCCAACTGTTGCAGAACTGGCTGCTCGACGCTGAGGACGGTTTCGGAGGGCTCGTAGCCAGCCGCTTCGACGCGCAGAGTATGCTCGCCGAGAGGCAGTTGAATGGGGCCCAGGTAATCCGCCGTGCCCACATAAAGCCCGTCGAGAATGACGCGCGCCTTGGCCGGGGAAGTGACCAGCAGCAACGTGGTCACCTCATCCTTCG
>JALHUF010000014.1 GCA_022866195.1 Terriglobia bacterium | reverse complement strand
GCCTACGTGGACGCCATCACCTCAGAGATGTACACGCACCGCACCTATTACATGGGCCTGGTGGATGAGAAGAACCGCGTCAACTTCTACGACGGCCACCTGCGCGTTGTGGACCCCCAGGGAAAGGAGTTCGGAAGCTTCACGGCGCACGAGTACCTGGAAGCGATTGCGGAGCACGTCGAGCCCTGGAGCTACATCAAGTTCCCCTATCTGAAGAAGGTCGGCTGGAAGGGCTTCGTGGATGGCGCAGATTCCGGCGTCTACAGTGTGGCGCCGCTGGCGCGCCTCAACGCTGCGGACGGCATGGCCACGCGCCGCGCCAATGAGGCCTACGAGCAACTATACGCCACCCTGGGCGGCAAGCCCGTCCACTACACGCTGGCGAACCACTGGGCGCGTATCGTGGAGATGATTTACGCCGCCGAGCGCTTTGCGGAACTGGCGGCCGACCCGGAGATCGTTGACCCGAAGGTGCGCACGCTGCCCACCGCCACGCCCAAGGTCGGCATGAGCGTGGTTGAAGCGCCGCGTGGCACGCTCTTTCATCATTACGAGACGGACGAGGCCGGGCTGATTACCAAGGCCAATCTGATCGTCGCCACCCAGAACAACGCCGCGCGCATCGCGCTCTCGGTGGACAAGGTCGCGCGGGCGCTCATCAACGCCTCCACGGCCAACGATGACGGCCTGCTCAACATGGTGGAGATGGCCTTCCGCGCCTACGACCCGTGCCACGGCTGCGGCACGCACTCGCTTCCGGGCTCCATGGCGCTCAAGGTCTCCATCCGCGACGCCGCGTGGAATTTGCTGCGCGAGATTAGACGTTAGCGCCTTTGGAGTGCGGGAGCTTGCTCCCGCTTTCGTGGTAGTGCATGGTGGCTCCGATGTGCAACCCGGGAACCTCCAAATGAGTTCTACCACCACCCCCATCCTCGTCCTTGGCCTCGGCAACGAGTTGCTGAAAGACGACGCGGTGGGCATTCGCGTCGCGGAACGGCTTCAGGGGACCTTGCCGCCCGGGGTTGAAGTCCGTTCCACTTCGCTTTTCGGTTTGGCTTTGCTCGACGAGCTGATCGGCCGCGACAAGGTCCTGCTGATTGACAGTTACATCCCCGAAGAGTTTATCGGGTCGGAGATTCAGGAGCATAACCTCGAAGGAGTCGGCGAAGCCCAGAGCACCTCTCCCCACTTCGTCGGCTTAGGGGAAGTCCGCGAGATCATGCGCAAGCTTGACCTCGGCTTTCCTCGCGAGGTGCGTATCCTGGCCATCCCCGTCTCCGACCCGATCACCTTCTCCACCGAAATGACCCCCGCCGTCGCCGCCCGCCTCCCCGAAGCCGCCACCCGCGCCCGCCGTATCGTCGCCGCCTGGTTACCCGTCGCCGCGTGACAAACCTTTAATGAACCGTAGCGCTGGCCTTTAGGCCGGCACCTGATGGCTGGCGGGTGGCGCACACATCGCGCTCTGAGCGATGTGTGCGATCACTTAAGGGCTTCCGCTTTCCGCTCCCTCCGGTAGCCAGCCGGTGAAGTTGATTCCTATATACAACCGTTGCGCTGGGGATACATGAAGCGCGCGAATCGAGCCATTGGGCCATCGAGCCATTGAGTCATGTGGCCATTGAATCATCGGGAGAATGAAGGAATCGGCCCATTGGGTCAGTGAATCATTGAACCATCGAGAGATCGGAGATTTCAGATTGAAGATTGAAGGCGGCGGGCGCTAACCGCCTTGGAGTGCGGTGGTCTCCCCGACACGATCGGGGCAGGCTGGCCGCCGCCTTGGAGTGCGGCGGTCTCCCCGACACGATCGGGGCAGGCTGGCCACCGCCTTCGTCGGCCGGACTCCGTCACACCCAGAATCCGGGAGCAGAGCTCCCGAACGGCAAAGCGGAAGCAGAGCTTCCGCACTCCAAGGGTTGAAAAGCCGCAGAGTTGGAGAACCCGCCGCGGCGGGCGCTACCTTGCTACGAGACGGCGGGAGCAAGAGAGTGCTGGCCTAAAGGCCAGCGCTACGCCGGCGCCGGCTGTTTGGGCTTGCGCCGCGGTGAGTTGCGGCGCGGGCCGCTCTTGGCCGCCGCCTTGGCGGCGCGAGGATTGCGCGCCTTGCGCTCGGCGGGGGCTAGGGTCGGCGCGCCTGCTTCGACGGCCGCAGGCGGAACTCCCCCGACTCTACCCGCGGCGGCGGGTTCGAGGATCGCGGGACCAGTTTCCTCCCAGGTCACATGGCCTTCGACCGACGCGGGCTCTGTGACGGCGGCCACGACTTCCGTCACCGGCTCAGCCATTGACGTAGGAGTCGGAGCAGCCTCGGTAGTCGCCGCAATCGGGAAGATTCGCCACACGCCTTTGCGGTCGCGGTGCAGCTTCAACCACCCTTCGCGCTGCGCCTGGTGGAGCAGGTCGAGGATGCCGCGAAAACCGGAGTGGCGGACATCGTACTCCTTGCCCGCCGCGCGCAACATCTGGCCAATCTGCCTCAGATAGAGGGGACGGCTTGTTCCCTTCTCCGCAACCTCGGCCATGGCCTGCTTGAGTATTCCCAGAGCCTCGGCGCTCGTCGCCGACGGCTCGGGCGCGACGGCGGGGGCGGCCTCCGCGGAAGCTTCCGCAGCGGAGACTTTCTCAGCTCTCTCCGCCTCGGTGGGGGGCGCCACGCCGAGCGCTGCCGGGCCCGCCTCAGCCTCTCCGTCCACGGGCTCCACCAGGAAACCGCGCTCGGTCCGGCGGAGGCGCACCAGCCTGGCGCGCTCCATCTTCTGCATGAATTCCAGGAACGAACCGGCGCCGTAGTCGCGCTCGCTGAAGGTGGGGTCCAGTTGCAGCAGCGTGCTCTTCAGGAGTCCGACCTGGGGCGCCACCTCCCGTTCCGCCAGGATCTTGAGCACGCGCTGCACGTTGGGCAGCGCCGCAGAGAGCGGACGGCTGTCGGCGCTGGCCCGCGCCCGCCCGCGCGTGGAACGCGCGGCCCGCGGAGGCTCCGCGCTCTTCAGCAAGTTCTCGTAAGCGATGAACTCGTGGCAGTTCCGCTGCAAGATTTGGCTGGTGAAGGCGCGGCCGCCCACCACGTAAACCCGCTTGTCGTACTGCTTCAGCTTTTCCACCAGGGCGATGAAGTCGCTATCGCCGCCCACAATCGCGAAGGCGTTGATGTGGGGGCGGTTGAACGCCATCTCCAGGGCATCGAGCGCCAGGTTGATGTCGGCGCCGTTCTTGTCGCCGCGCGGCGTCACGTTGCGCTGCACCATCTGCACGGCGTGCTGGGTCATCTGGCGGCTCTGCTCGCCGGCACGCGGCCAGTCGCCATAAGCGATTTTCGTCACCACCTCACCGCGCTCTTTCAGCACCTCCAGGATCAGGGAGACGTCAAACTCCTTTCCCAACGTCTCCTTCACGCCAATCTGGATGTTGTCGAAATCGACGAACACCGCCAACTTCAATCTCTCGTCACTCATAGTTCCTTCTTCCTCCCGGGCCGCCGGGCCACGGGCCTTCAATTCCTGACTTGCGCAAGGGCTAGGCCCTCTTTGCTCATGATACTCCCAGAGGCCCTGCCAAGTCTCAAGCAAAAGCCTGCGCAACCCTGCGTGGGAGTGGAGGCGCCCCACTCAGGGCTGCCGGCTGAGTTCCGGGAAGCACCCTGCCTTCTCCTGCGGCTGGCACCGCGGGCTCCCCTCTCGTGGGCCTCCGGGCCCCCGCTTCTGATGAGTGTCGCCGTTGGATCGCGCCCGTCTGGTCAAACCATGTCGCGCCCAGCCACCATCACCAGACACGACCCACAATTCATTGAAGATGCTTCTTCAGGAAGGAGAGCAGTTCCTCGAACGCCTGCACGGCTTGGGGATCGTTCAGGTTGGCATCGAATCCATGCGCGCCGCCGCGAATCTGAATGAATTTGTGCTCAACGTTGTGTCGTGCGAGCTCGCGGGCCATCATCTCCGACTGCTCGAAAGGACCGTCCGTATCCTGGTCGCCGTGCAGGAGCAGCGTCGGTGGATAGTCGGCGGAAACGTTGCGGACCGGGCAGTAAGGGTCAAAGGCGTGAGGCTGAGAATCCGGGTCCCATCCGCCGACTTCCTTCGGCCAAAGCCCCTGCTGGCGGCAATAAAGGTAGAAGGGCCAGCGACGCTCCTCATCGCCCTCCGAGATGACCGTGCTACCCACCGCTAGCTCCGCTCTCTCCTTGGACACGGCAGGCTCTCGCAGATAAAACGGGTCGGGCCGGCTGTACCACGCGCCGGTGATGTCTCCGTAGCCGTAGAAAGAAACCAGCGCCTTCGGCCGTGGCTGCAAATGATAGCCGGCGGCGAGCGTCAGATACCCTCCGGCCGAATGACCCACCACAGCGATGCGGTTGGGGTCAGCGTGAAAGAGCGCCGGGCCCTTGGCTCTCACCCAGAGATAGGCATCCCGAACGTCCTCCAAAATCTCGGGAAGCTTGGTCTCCGGCGCCAGCCGGTAGTCAATCGAGACGACCACGAAACCTGCCTTGACGTAGCGTTCGACCTGCACGGCCCGAATGTGCGTGCGGTCACCGAAAATTAGCGCGCCGCCGTGAAGCCAGAAGATAACCGGGTGGCGCCGGGCATCATTCGGCCTGTACACGTCTGCCTTCAGGGGATGATGAGCGACTGTCTTATAGACGTACGTCGTCTTGGAATATGCCGCTGCTGCGGTGTCGCTTGGAAGTCCGAACGAAGTGGCCACCGCGAGCACGCCCGCCAAGATGCAGAAGGGAATCATAATCAGTGTCGCCTCCGCGCCGAAGAACTGTCCCCGAGCATGCGCTGGGATACGCAGAATAGCCCTCCTGTGACACGCTCAGGCGAGTCTGGCCTGCGGGTTCTTCTGGTCTATCTCACCTCGGATGACGACGAGGTACTTCCGAGCGGTTTCTAACGCTTGTTCGG
>JALHUF010000142.1 GCA_022866195.1 Terriglobia bacterium | reverse complement strand
TCCAGCGTGCGCTCGAGCAGCGTCGTCTTTCCCGCCCCGGGCGAACTGACCAGATTGAGGCAGAGAACCCCATGCTCACGAAAACGGGCCCGCAATTCAGCCGCAATGCGGTCGTTCTCGCTCAGGACCTTCTTCTCGAGGGGCACACGGCTCATGTCTCATCCAGCTCCAGATAGACCATTTCCAATTCGTCCCCGCCGATGCACCTGGTTTCGGCGGCGCCGCAGTCCGGGCAGACGATGCTGTAATCCACAACTCGGAAAGTGCGGCCACACTCCCGGCAAAGCTGGCGACGCGGGCGAGTCTCAATTTCCAGTGCCAGAGGCGCGAGCTCGGTCCCCGACACCAGCGCATCAAAGCAGAAGCTGAGCGCCTCCGGCTCGACACCCGCCAGCTCGCCCACCCGTAAGCCCACCTTAAGCAAGCGTACGCCCGGACGTCGCACCGCCTCAGCTCGGACCGCCTCCTGGATCGAATTGGCAATGCTCAGTTCGTGCATGTTTGAAACCGTCAGTATCAGCCTTCAGCTTTCAGCAGGCCACGTGGCTCCCTTTTTGCCGACTGCTGACCGCTGATTGCTGCTGGCTGCTTTAGCAGATTCTTGGCAACTGGTCGCCCGCGAGCATGTCCACGAGGCGCGTGGTCCCGAGCACCGTCCGCATGGCGAGGACGCCCGGATTGGATGCGTGGACCGTGCCGATGATCTGCGCCTCTCGCCCCAGGGGATGAGCCCGCATCGCCGCCAGGACCGCTTCTGCCACCTCCGGCGCCACGATGGCAATCAGCTTCCCTTCGTTCGCCACGTAGAGCGGGTCAAGCCCCAGCAACTCACACGCGCCTTTCACCTCTTCCCGCACCGGAATCGCCTGCTCGTCAATCACGATGCCGACTTGTGACCGGCCCGCGATCTCGTTCAGCGCGCTGGAAAGCCCGCCGCGCGTGGGGTCCCGCAGGCAGCGAATCGAGTCCCGCGTCACCTCGAGCATGGCCGCCACCAGCGTGTGCAACGGCGCCGAGTCGCTCACCACGGGGCTTTCGAACTCCAGCCCCTCGCGCTCGGCCAGTATGGCGATGCCGTGGTCGCCAATCGAACCACTGAGCAGGACGCGGTCGCCGGGCCGCGCCTGGTCAGCCGAAAAGTTCACCCCTTCCGGCACGCGCCCCAGCCCCGAGGTGTTGATGAAGAGCTGGTCGCCGCTTCCCTTCTCGACAACTTTGGTGTCGCCCGTGACCACCTCCACTCCGACAGACGCCGCAGCCTCCCTGAGTGAGGCCACCACGCGCCGCAAGGTTTCCATCGGCAGCCCTTCCTCGATGATGAAGGCCGCACTCAGGAACAGTGGCTGTGCCCCGCCCATGGCCAGATCGTTCACCGTGCCATGCACTGCCAACGACCCGATATCGCCGCCGGGGAAGAACAGGGGGCTGACGACAAAGGAATCCGTGGTGAAGGCCAGACGCAATCCGTCCACGCTGACGATGGCTTGGTCGTCGAGCCGCGCCAGGATAGGGTTTTGAAAGGCGGGCAGGAAAATCTCTCGGAGCAGCTCCGCGCTTAACTTGCCGCCGCTGCCGTGGCCCAGCAACACTTTGTCCCGAGCGGGCAAGGGCACCGGGCAACTGAAATCCGACTTGGGCTCGTCTTCCACTGCCGTTCTCCCTTAAGGCGCAACGGCCTGCCGCCGGTACAAGTAGTAGGCGGCGCAGGCCCCTTCGGCTGACACCATCGGCGCGCCGAGCGGCATCGCGGGTGTGCAACGCCGCCCGAAGGCCGGGCAGTCCGTCGGTTTCTTCAGACCCTGAAGCACCTGGGCACTGAGGCACTCGGCGGGCTCCTCCGCAGTCAACTCCTCCAACTGGAATACCTTCTCGGCGTCGTGGGCAGCAAACTCCGGCCGCAACCGCAGCCCGCTCCGTGGAATCAGCCCGATCCCACGCCACTTTCGGTCGCAGACCTCGAACACACGCTCCATGATTGCCTGCGCCTGGAGATTGCCTTCGCGGGTCACGGAGCGCGCGTACTGATTTTCTGTTTCGGCTCGACCTTCCTCGAGTTGTGCCACCAGCAGGGAGATGGCTTCCAGCAGATCGACGGGTTCAAAGCCGCCCACCACGATAGGAACATGAAACTCGCGGCTCAGCGCTTCATATTCTCTGTAACCCATCACGGTGCAGACGTGTCCCGGGGCGATGAAGCCTTGGACGCGGTTCTGAGGCGAGCTGAGCAACAGGCGGATGGCCGGAGGCACAAGCACGTGCGAGACGAGCATGGAGAAGTTGCGCAAGCCTTGCCGTTGCGCGTGCAGCACAGCCATGGCGTTCGCGGGCGCGGTGGTCTCAAACCCGATGCCAAAGAAAACGACCTGGCGTTCCGGATGCGCGCGGGCGATTTTCAGCGCCTCCAGAGGAGAATAGACAACCCGCACATCCCCGCCTGCCGCCCGCGCCTGCACCAGGTCAGAGCGGGAGCCCGGCACCCGCAGCATGTCGCCGTAGGAAACGAAAATGACTTCTGGCCGGGAGGCGATCTGGATGGCCTTGTCGATGGCTTCCAGCGGCGTCACGCAGACCGGGCAGCCTGGCCCATGCACCAGCGTGATCTGCGGCGGAATCAACTCATCGATACCGTACCGCATCAGGGTATGCGTCTGGCCGCCACAGATCTCCATCAGTAGCCAGGGGCGCGTGACGCGGCGCGCGAGATCCGCCACCAAGGCACGGGCAATGCGTTCGTCACGGTACTCGTCGATGTACTTCATATCAGCGGCATCTGCCGGGCTGAAGCCCGGCGCTACGGCGCGCCACGCTCCTCACTTTCCAGCAGGCCCATGGCCTTGAGGATCCGGAGCGTGCGGTCGGCCTCCTCGGCATCCAGCCGGCTGATGGCAAAGCCCACGTGGGTTATGACGTAGTCGCCCACCCGCGCTTCGGGAACGAGATCGAGCTGAACAAGTCGCGTGATGCCGCCGAACTCGACCCGCGCCACCCGGGAACCATCACGTTCTTCCACTTCCAAGACCTTGCCGGGTACCGCCAAACACATCACTGACCTCCGGGAAACGACGCGTCGCCGGGTAGGAACAAGCGGCCACTCGGCCAGCGGCCCGCGTTCACCTCAGTAAGCATAGCGCGTAGTTGAGAAAACTTCTCCACCACAGTTTGCACGGCTCCTTCCACCGCCTCCGACCGTGGTGTGCCCGGCTCCACCGTCGCCAGCTCAATCCCCAAAAGCACGAGCCGCGGCGCTCGGCGTCCCAGTGCAGCCGTCAGGCCCAGCATCTCTGGCAAACCCCAAGCGTGACCGGAAAGCGCGCCGAGCGTGCGCGGCTGTAACGCCGGTGATGGCAGGGGTGTCAAATGCAAGGTCCCTGGCGGGGCGCCACTCAACACGGCGTCAATGAAGAGAACCACCTCGGCACCCTGCAGCGCGTCGAGCAGTTCCACCCCCGGCTGCGGCAGGACGACCAAATCACACTCGGTCTCACCTTTCGCGCGCAGGCGGCGGACGATTTCCAGTCCTACGCTGTCGTCGCCGGCCAAGGGGTTCCCGCAGCCCACGACTCGCACCCGCATGCCGGCCTGGCCGGCGCCGCTTCGACCGTCGCAGTGGCTGGCGGGTTCAGTCACTGTCCAGCTTCAATTTCAAGAAATGGGTGGAGCAGGAGATGCAGGGATCGTAGTTGCGGATCAGGTTCTCGCAGGCACGGGCGATCTCGGGCTCCGCCCGCTCCAGAATCCCCGGCAGGAACAGCCGCAGATCGTCCTCCATCCGGCGATAGTTCTGCGCCGTGGGCGGAACGATCTTGGCAAACTCCACCAGCCCCTGGTCGTTGATGCGATAGCGATGGTAAAGCACGCCGCGCGGCGCTTCCGTGGCGGCGCAACCTTCCCCCGCGTGCACCTTGAATTCCGCGCGGCTGCGCGCTGGCTCCCGGTAAGAGGCGATGATGGCCAGCGCTTCCTCGTAGGCGTGCACCATCTCCACCGCCCGCACCACAATCCCCTGGAACGGGTTCTTGCACGGCCAGCAGATGCCCGTGGCACGCGCCGCCTCTTTGGCCCGGGGAAAGAGCTTCTCAAAATTCAGATTGATGCGCGCCAGGGGACCGACAAAGTAACTCGTGCCGGTGTCAGCACGCTTTGAATGCAGCGCCGTGGAATGCTCGACGTGCTCCTCCAGAAATACCTTCTCGAACTCCGTCGGCTCGATGTCCACGCCCGCGGAGGAGACGATCTTCCGCTCGTTCATCGGGTACTCGTCAGGATGGGACACGGAAACGAACTCGTAATTGGGAGCGAAATCCGGGAACGCGAGGCCGGAGACGAAGCGCACGGTTTCCAGCGACGCCTCCAATCCCCACTCGAGGTCGCCGCGCAGCGCCTCCAGTTCCTTGCGCCGCGGAACCTTGTAGAACCCGCCCACGCAGACCGACACCGGATGCGTGGCGCGACCGCCCAGCAGCGCCAACAGGTCGTTGCCGATCTTCTTCAGGCGCAGCGCCCGCTCCACCTCGTGGGGATGATCGGCGGCCATGGCGATGGCGCTGTCGTAACCGAGGAAGTCGGGCGCCTGTAAAAGGTAGATATGGAGCGCGTGGCTTTCAATCCACTCGGCGCAGTAGAGCAAACGCCGCAGCTGGCGGATCTCCGGGCCAGGAGACACGCCTAATGCCGCCTCCAGGGCATGCACGGAACTCATCTGGTACGCCACGGGGCAGATGCCGCAGATGCGCGCCGTGATGTCCGGGACTTCCTGAAAGTGGCGGCCGCGCAGAAAAGCCTCAAAGAAGCGAGGCGGCTCGAAGATGTCGAGCTTGACCTCGCGCACCTCGCCGTTTTCCACCCGGGCGTAGAGTCCGCCTTCACCCTCCACCCGAGAGAGATAATCCACCTTCACCGTGCGCTGGGGCAAGCCAGCGGCGTCTGGATTCCTTTGCGTCATGGAGCTGTCTTCTCCAATTTCTCGCTGGCGGAGCGGAAGGCCTCCGCAAATCCCGTGAAACCGCGCAGCAGTCGGACCAGTTCGTCCGCCGGCACGCCCGTCTTCCGCAGGTGGCTGGTGAGCGAGTCCGGGTTAGGGGTCTCCATCGGCCCGAAGCAGCCGTAGCAACCGCGATTGTAGGCGGGGCAGATGGCCCCGCAGCCCGCATGGGTGAGCGGGCCGAGGCAAGGGATGCCCTGGGCCACGGTGATGCAGACCGTGCCCCGCCGCTTGCATTCCATGCAGACCGCGTGAGAGGCCAGATGCGGCACGCGCCCTTGCAGCAACGCCGTGATGACCTCCAGGAGTTGATACTTGTTGATGGGGCAACCGTTGAGCTGAAAGTCCACGGCGACGTGGCTGGAAATGGGCGTGGATTTCTCGAGGCTGTGGATGAAAGCCGGCGTGGCGTAAACGGCGCGGATGAAATCATCCAGGTCCTTCCAATTGCGCAGGGCCTGGATGCCGCCGGCGGTGGCGCAGGCGCCGATGGCGATCAGGTACTTGGCATCCTTGCGTACCGCCTGGATGCGCTCCGCATCGTGCGCGGTGGTGATCGAACCCTCCACCAGCGCTACATCGTAAGGGCCCTCGATCGTCGTCGAGCTGGCCTCCAGGAAATAAGCAACTTCAACCTCGCCGACCAGGCTGAGCAGCTCATCTTCCAGGCTTAGAAGCGCCAACTGGCAGCCGTCGCAGGAGGCGAACTTGTGGACCGCCAGCTTGGGCCGCGCATCGGAGGTCATGTCAGAAATCCTCCTTGCCGAAGAAAGGCTCGATGGCCGCGTAGTTGAACACGGGCCCCTGCTTGCAGATGAAGTTGGGGCCGTACTGGCAGTGACCGCAGAAGCCCACCGCGCACTTCATATTGCGTTCCATGGAGATGTAGATCGCATTCTTGGGGATGCGGCGGGCCAGGGCCTCGTAGATCACAAACCGCATCATGATTTCCGGCCCGCAGGTGAGCACCAGCGTATTCTGGTGCTCCATGCGCACGAAATAGAAAAGCTGGGGAACCACCCCTACCTTCCCCCGCCAGCTCTCATCGGCCACGTCGACGCTGATGTTGACTTCGATCCCTGCCTCTCGCCACCGGCCGAACTCCCGCGTGTAGAGCAAGTCCGCCGGGGTCCGCGCTCCATAAAGGAGGAGCACCCGTCCAAAGGCGTCGCGCTGGCTGAGGATCGAGAGGATGACCGGCCGCAGCGGCGGCAAGCCGATGCCGCCCGCCACAATGATCAGGTTCTTGCCGACGGCATCCTCCAGCGGCCAGTGACTTCCATAAGGGCCGCGAACCCCCAACATGTCGCCCACCTTGAGCCGGCCGATAGCCCGCGTCACGTTCCCCGCATAGCGGACCGTGTGGCCCAGCACTTGCGATTCGGCCGGGTCGGAACTCAGGGAGATGGCCACTTCGCCCACACCCGGCAGGTAGAGCATGTTGAACTGCCCGGGACGGAAGTGGTAGGCATCGCGGTCCGCCGGATCGACGAACGCCAGGGAGTAAGTGGCAATCCCGGCCGCCTCCGGCCTGATGGCCTGAATGACGGCTGGCCGCGGCAACATGG
Source organism: Terriglobia bacterium (assembly GCA_022866195.1). Classification (GTDB taxonomy): domain Bacteria; phylum Acidobacteriota; class Terriglobia; order UBA7540; family UBA7540; genus JALHUF01. Next base: position 1,322 of record JALHUF010000142.1, on the reverse strand, counting down.
GATCCGCGGGATTCCGTATTTCCATGGCTGGAGACGCTACGCTCATTTGGCTGCCTTGCCGCGAAGGGCGTTGACTTCTTCCGTAATCTCAATCCCTACCGGACACCAGGTGATGCAGCGACCGCAGCCCACGCAGCCGGAGGTCCCAAACTGGTCGATCCAGGAAGCCAGCTTGTGGCTGAGCCACTGCCGATACCGGGAACGGATGTTGGGGCGGATGTTACCGCCGAACACGTGTGAGAAGTCGCGGTTGAAGCAGGAGTCCGCCAAGCGTATTCGCTCCCCTTTGGTGCCCCGCAAATCACTGGTATCTACGACGGTGGTGCAGAAGCAGGTTGGGCAAACCAGGGTGCAGTTGGCACAAGAGAGGCAGCGCGTGGCGACCTCATCCCAGTGGGGATGCTCCAAGTTATCATAGAGCAGTCTCGGCAGATCATCCGTCTTGAGTTGGCGCTCGACCTGCCGCTCGACGTCCTGCATGGCCCGGGCCGCACGCCCGAGATCAAACGCCGTGGCCGCTTCCCAGGGAGTGTCGCGCAACATCTCCGAACCTGCGTCCGAGCCAACCGCCACCAAGAAAATCTCCGGCAGTTCCGTCAGCGCCAAGTCGAAGCCGGTGGTGGCGCGCGGTCCGGTCTTCATCGAGGTGCAAAAGCACGTCGGATTGACCCGGGCACAGTTCACCACCAGCGCAAAGACGTTTTCCCGCCGACGGGCATAATGAGGATCGCGGAACTCCCCGCCCAGCAGCACCCGGTCCAGGATACCGATGGCAGCGACATCGCAGGCGCGAACTCCGACGAAGGCATAGCGCGGCGGCGGTTCCTCGGGCGGCCGGAAGACCCAGCTCCCATTACTCTTCTCCACAGAAAAGAGCCGGAGGCAGGACGGGTGGAGGAACTGCTTCCAGGCATGCGGCCCGACGCCGTAGTTGAAATATTGCGCCTCGCGGGTCTTCTTCAGGCGATACCGGCCGGGCTCCTGCTCATCGGTCCAGCCCACCGGGAGGTCGTCGAGCCGCGCGATTTCATCCAGCACAATCGTGCCGTCGCGGACGGTGGGGCCGACCAGTGTAAAACCGGCCGCGCGCAGGTTATCGAAAACCTGTTGGAGCGCGGGCTTGGGCAGCGCAACACTGGCCGAAACCCGCGGCAGATTGGGGGGCATAGCGGCTCTTCCTCCCGACCCTAAGAGAGTACGTCCAGCAGTTGCAGGCGCGTGGCAATTAAGCGGGCACTGATGACCTCGGCCAGCTCGTGGTACACCTCAAAACCGAGCCCCGGATCCTCCCGGCACAGGTCCATCAACGCTCCCCCTTTGAT
>JALHUF010000141.1 GCA_022866195.1 Terriglobia bacterium | reverse complement strand
CTGAGGGACACGCCGGGTTCTGTATCGAATTTGAACGTACCGATGACAATGAGCTTGGCAACCGGAACCTTTGTTTGCCAGTCACCTATGACTCTGCCGAAGTCCCTACCTTTGACCCTCTGCAACTTGAAAAGAAGGAGTCGATTGCAAAGATAGTGGGAACCAAAGCTCCCGATTGGAGCTACGAAATAGAATGGCGACTAATAGTACGTCCCGAATTTGCTAATGCTCTCATACCCTTGCCCGCGAAAATTACTTCAGTGATATTTGGCTGCAAAATGGATGATGCAAGGCGTCGCACGGTTGCGAACATTCTACGTCGTGACGTGTTGTATTTTGAGGCAATACAATTGAAAGATCATTTTAGCTTGGACATCAAATCGATATTATTTGACGCCGTTATTGGTTCTTTCTAACCAAGGCATCCACCGGATCGCCGATAAATCCTGCTCCCGGTGATGCCCAGTGTTATGCGAATGTGTGGGTGACATGATGGGGGCGCGGAAGAAGTATAGGATTCAGTCAAGCACGACGACCAATACGTACGTCTACTGCTGGATCGCCGCTCGTGACGCGCTGAAGAAGGCGCAGGAGCATCAGCAGGGGTGGTTCTACTTCGCGATGATGGCGGGAGTATTCGCTGCGTTCACTGTCGAAGGATATTTGAACCATCTTGGACAGAAGCGAGTACCCGACTGGAACGAAATCGAGAAGAAGCTCGGCCCTCGCGAGAAGTTGCTGTTGCTCCGCAACATGCTCCATCTGTCGGTGGATATCGCTAGGCGCCCTTTTCAGACGCTAAGCGATATGTTACGTCTGCGCGACGCTCTGGCGCATGGTAAGACGCTTACGGTGACAAGCAACAATGTGGTCGGCGATCCAGACGAAGAAAAGGCTCGATACCCTCAGCCGGACTGGAAGAAGTTGTGCAACCTGAGCTCCGTTGAGCGCATGGTAGAAGATGCGGAGAAGATGGTCCGCCATCTGTGTACCCAGTCCGGATCGAAGCGAGACCCCTTCGTGAGCCCGGGCGGTGGAAGCAGCGGCGGAGTTGAGGAAATTAAGGCTGAGTAGGAGACGGGCGTCGCATAACAACCACATGCAGCCGATTTGCTCCGCTGGCGCTCCGCAAACGTTTGATGCACATCGTTCGCTCCGGAGAAAACGATGAAAGCGCTGGCAGTAATCGATGTTGAAACCACCGGGTTGAATCCCTACCGCCATGATCGCGTGGTCGAGGTAGCTGCCGTTCTCGTGGTGCCAGGGCAGGGGATTTCGGCCGAGCTGGCGACACTCGTGAACCCTGAACGAGATATAGGCCCAACAAGTGTTCACGGCCTTACGGCGTCCGACATCATTAATGCACCTCGCTTTGCACAAATCGCTGGGCATCTGGCTGAGTTCCTGTGCGGCTCAATCGCGTTGGTCGGGCACAATGTCAGGTTCGATGTATCTTTCCTGCAGTCGGAGTATGGCCGAATCGGTGTTGAAATGCCTCGCTACGCCTCGCTCGACACCATGGCCCTTGCAGGTGGGGGGACGCTGTCGGCGTGTTGTAAAGAACACGGGGTCGAATACCACGGGAAAGCCCACGCCGCTCTCCATGATGCCCGCGCTGCCGCAGGCCTTCTCCAGGGGATGCTCCTTCAGATTCCCGATCTGCTTACCCGGCTCGGGCCTTGTGCCCCCCCGACCTGGCCGGTTCTTCATACACCGCGCGGTAGTCTTTTCCCGAGAGGAAGTCTCGAAAGCGCCACCTCAGCGGTCCCCAGCTATATTCAACGCCTTGCCGAACGTCTATCCGCAGGCTCCGCCGACGCGTCTCAGCCAGAAGGGGAAAGGGACTACCGTGCCCTTCTATGGCGTGCACTCGAAGACGGCCGTGTTGAAGAGTACGAGGGCAATTCCCTTGTAGACGTTGCTACCCATTGGGGCCTGAGTTTTGACTGCGTCAAAGCAATCCACTTGGATTACCTTTCGCAGTTGGCCAAGGCCGCGTGG
>JALHUF010000140.1 GCA_022866195.1 Terriglobia bacterium | reverse complement strand
GGCCAATATGGTGGTCTTTCCAGAGCGGTTCTTCCCAGCAATTGCTGTGATCGGGTACTTGAACTCGACCTTGATGTCTTGCAGACCGCGGATCTTGCCCCAGGCGACCTCAATGGCTAGGAGGGTAGCGCGGCTGGGGTCGTTTGGAAACCAACCAAGGTTATCTTTGTCAAGTTGAGAGCAACGGTACGACATCGACTGCACCCCCTAGGACTCCCTCTGGACAACGTCAGCTCGAGCTGCGGCCCAACGTTGCGGTTCAGGCGCTCGTGCGAGCGCACAGCGGAGCGCGAAGCGCCTGCAACCGCGTGTTAGGCAAGCTCTCTTACCGGAATGTAGCGCCGTTTCAGGTAAGCGGCCCAGTCTTTCGCGCCAGGAGATTCTGCGTATCTGTCGATCAACAAGAAGAACTCTTCAAACGTAATCCCCGCGAATGTTTCCGCACGTTGGTCACTCAAGAGCTCTTTGTAGTCGTTGACAGCATTAGCAATATGAGTGTTGCCGGACGGATAGAGAACGATCGATTTGTAATAGCGGAAACTCAACTTGCTTGCGAGAATGATCTTCTCGGCAAGAAGATGGTTTCTCCACACTTGGCGCAATTCATCGGTCTTCAACGCATCACGAGTTCCTGGTCGGTACAGTGATGTTTGCGTGGTAATCGTGTTGTAAGGCGATTGTGAATCCGAGCAATACTTGGCTTCCTTTTCTCCAATCCTGCATTTTCGCTCGGTGTACTTTACTTCAACCCCAAGAAAGAACTTACCTCCTGTGGCGTCTTCACAGTCACAGAACACATCGAATGCAGTTTTGTCGTTCAGATACTCTGAAGCTGGTTCTGGAGCGTATTCAACTTCAATGGATCTAATTCCAGCCACGTTTACGCCAACGGCTTGCGCCAATACTGAGGCAAATAGGGCGCTCTCTGCCCTGAATGGGACGAACATATTAAAAGGGATGTGTTCACTTCTCAGGAGATTCGCATATAGCTGCTGTTTGTATACAGGGTAGCGTTCTTTGACAGCGTCGAAAACGCCAAATCCTCCATAGAAATTTAGACCCTCACCTGCGTCCTTCTTTTGAAGCATGTTCCCGTATTCGTCATACGGGACCTTGAGAGCATCTGCGCGATAAGCCGACTGATGCTTGCGAGCAATTCGCCTAAATGCGTCATCCGAACTGCATTGCGGGCCGAGTAGGTTCATTAAGATACCTCCACGTCTTGTCTTTCGAGCCTGCCCAACGGCCTCGAGCTTCGCAACACCTGCACCCCCTGGCACTGCGCTGGCGCTGCGCGCCAGGGGAAGTGTGCGGCGCACCGCAGGTGCGGTGCAGGTGAGCAGCCCTGTGGGCACCCGTCCCGCGTTCTGTGCGGGCAGCTGCCCGGCGGCTCGGGCAACCGCTCACTCATTCTCGCGCTGATTCGGGTGCCAGGGATAAGCATCGAGGATTCTCAGGGCATGACTTTCGGCTATGGGAATAGGTATTCCTGGCCGTGCACAAGGTCCCAGTTTCTTTAAGGTTTGCGGAAGATCTTCGCCTTGCACCTGTCGCGCAGATCGTGGTATTCTGGCTGCGTGGGCCAGGGCTAGGAGCCAGGACCGGCTTCCAACTAGTCCGTGTGGGTTCGAATCCCACCTGGTCCACACCGTACTAATGGGCGATTATCTGGGGGGTTGACAATTCTACTGTTGGCGGTATGATTACTGGCGGAAGCCGGTCCTGAAGAACGTACACGGACAAATGTTGACGGCCCTCCCTGCGAGGGCCGTCAGCGTTAGAGTCAGGGGCACCTTGTCGGGCGGCCCAGTTGGCTTGCGGGAACTCTTGTTTCCGCCACGCCCGGCGGCTTCTCCGGGGCATTCTGGGGAAAATAGGCCGCCTGCCCCACGAATGCCCAGGAAGCCCTGAGAGACAACGACCGTGTCGGACTACCTTGTCGAGTGTCCGCAGCCTCGACAGGGCACTCCAGAGGCGCTCCAGGAATTGGAGACTACAGCGCCGCGCCGATCGCCCGGGCCCGCGTGTGGGTACCACACAGTGATCGTGCGCCACCGGGTAACGGGCACCCGGCGGTTCCTGCCCTGACAGAACGCCCGCCACCAGCGCTTGGGGATCCCGACAGGAGCGAAACCCGCCCGCCGTCATGGGTTGCGCGCCGTCATGGGTCCCCCAGAAAGCCTCCCAGCGCCAGGTCTCGCGCCGGAACTACCGCTGGATGCTTTCCCGTGAGGTCGCTACTCGGCCTTCCACTCGCGCTGCAGCTCGAGGTCTCCGCTGTATACGACTGCACGCCCCGACGTGCGGCTGCCACCGAGAAGGCATGGACCCATCCACCGGTATCAGCGGGCATGTTGCGGGCACGAAGGATCCGGCGTCTATTCCCCCACGCCAGCCGGGTCAGCTGCAGCGAGTTGTCAGGAGGCCTCCTGCAGCCTAAGCGGGCCTTGCTAAGTACTCGCGGACATGGCGTTCTGGCACGCCCAAGGCCAGCAGCTGCTGTTCCAGAGTCTGCTTCTCTTC
>JALHUF010000139.1 GCA_022866195.1 Terriglobia bacterium | reverse complement strand
TTGTTCCAGCCGTCGTAAGCCCATAGTGCCGCGACCGTTGCCACGCCAAAGGCCGAGATGAAGCCGAGGCCAGGGCCGGCGCTGACGGCTGTCTGGAAGTGTGCGAACGAGCCTTGGCCGAGCGTCAAACTCAGCACAATCAGCAGCGCCAGCACGACAAGCTTCGAGGCCGTAAAGACCGTCTGTACCGCGCCGCTCCGCCGCACGCCGAGGACGTTCAGCCCGGAAAGCAGCAGGACCATGGCGGCGGCCCCGGTCTGGAGGCCCGTCAACTGCAGCGTCACGGAGTGGCCCGCCAGAGTCGGACGCACCTGCCAGAGTGCCTCGTTCAGCCAGGGGAAAAAGTAGCTGAGGTAGATGACAAAGCCGGTGGCGATGGCGGCAATGGAAGCGGTCTTGGCAACGAAAAATTGGGTCCAGCCGTAGAGGAATCCCAGCAGCGGGCCGTAGGCGCGGTGAAGATAGACGTACTCGCCACCCGCTTCCGGAATCGCAGCTCCCAGTTCCGCGTAGCCCAAGGCGCCGAACAGGCTCAGCACTCCCGCGAACGCCCACACCACGAGCACCATCCAAGGTGTGCGCACATCGCGGAGCATGAGGCCCGGTACGACAAAGATGGCCGTGCCGATCATCGTGCCCGCCACAACGGAGGTCGCTCCGTAGATCCCGAGTCCCTTTACGAGTTCGTTTCGTTGGGTCATACGACTCTCGACTTTGGAGCGCCGAAGTCTGAAGTGTGAAGGGTAAAGTGTAAAGGCTGAATCTCCGCCTACGCTTTCATCCTTCAGCCTTCATCCTTTACACTTCACCCTTTACCCTTCATCCTTCACACTTCTTTTTGGGCTGCTCGCTGCCCACCCCACCGCGAACGTGACCAGCGTCCCGATCGCCACATACCACGTCCAGGCGATTGAAGTGAATGCCATCACCGCCCCGAGCGTTGCCAGGCCTGCAAAGGCGCCGAGCGCTGTGGCAGGTCCCGTGGCGCGCTTGGTGAGGACTCCCAGCAGGAAGATTCCCAACATGCTTCCGTAGGGAACCGAGGCGATGGTAAGCGCGAGTTCGAGCACGCTGCGGTGCACCTGCTGGGCCAGGAGCGCGATGAGAATGAGGATGACTCCCCAGACAAGCGTCAGCGCGCGCGCGACGCGCAGATAATGTTTTTCGTCGGCAACGGGTCGGAGAAAGGGTTTATAAAAGTCCACCACCGAGCTTGAAGCAAGCGAATTGAAGGCCGCACTCAAGTTCGCCATGGCCGCGCCGAGAATCGCCGCCACCACCAACCCGGCCACGCCCATGGGAAGATGCTTCACTACAAAACTGGGGAAGACTTCGTCAGGCCGGCTGAACGGCGCTGCGGGCGGGAAGTGGTGGTAGAACCCGAAGAGCACCACCCCGGCCAGCAGAAACAAGCTGAATTGGAGAAAAACTACGACACCACTGGCCATCACCGCCGCTTGGCTTTGGCGCATGCTCTTGGCGGCCAGCAGCCGCTGCACGATCAATTGGTCGGTCCCGTGGCTGGCGCTCGAAAGAAAGGTCCCGCCAATCAGTCCCTTCCAGAAAAGATAGGGTTGCTGCCAGTTGAAGCCGAAGTTGAAAACGGCCAGCTTGTTGCCGTTGACGGCGGCGAGCTGGCTGACCGCTGACCAGCCACCGGGAATCGCGTGGAGCGCCAGCAACACAGCCAGCGCCGTTCCCGAGAGGTAGATGAGGAGCTGGATCACGTCCGTCCAGATAACCGCCGTCAGGCCGCCCCGGTAAGTGTAAAACAGCGTCAACGCGGTGATGATGATAACGGAAGGCAGCACGCCGGTCTTGAAGATCACCGTGCCGAAGGCGGCCACGCCGAAGGCCACGCCGCGACGGAAACCGAAACGACCGCGCAAGGGGTAGGCCAGTACACACCCCCCCTAATCGAA
>JALHUF010000138.1 GCA_022866195.1 Terriglobia bacterium | reverse complement strand
TGCCATATCGAAGGCCAAGCGGGCAGAGCGTCATGGACCTCAAGCTGGTTTCCGACTATCACCCCCGCGGCGATCAAGTCACGGCAATAGACCAACTCGTCCGCAGCCTCGAGGAAGGCGAGAAGCACCAGGTGCTGCTCGGCGTTACGGGTTCCGGCAAAACGTACACGATGGCCAAGGTGGTCGAGGCCAGCAACCGCCCCACGCTGGTGCTGGCTCACAACAAGACCCTGGCGGCGCAGCTTTACCACGAGTTTCGCAGCTTCTTCCCTCATAACGCCGTCGAGTATTTCGTCAGCTACTACGACTATTACCAGCCCGAGGCTTACATCCCGGCCAGCGACGTTTACATTGAGAAAGAGGCCACGATCAACGATGAGCTCGATAAGTTGCGGATGTCGGCGACGCGCTCGCTGCTGGAGCGCCGCGACTGCTTGATTGTGGCCAGCGTGAGCTGCATTTACGGTCTGGGGTCGCCCGAGGCCTATTACGGCATGCTGCTCCTGCTGGAGAAGGGCCAGAAGATTTCCCGGCAGGACATCCTGCGGCGGCTGGTCGAAATCCAATCCGGGCGCAACGACACGGACGTCCGCCGCGGAACGTTCCGCGTCCGCGGCGATGTAATCGAGGTTTTTCCCACCTACGAAGACAACGCCTACCGGATTGAAATGTGGGGCGATGAAATCGAGGTGCTGTCACAGATCGATCCGCTGTTTGGCCAGGTCAAGCAGACTTACGGGCGCCTGCCCATCTACCCACGCACCCACTACGTGATGCCCGCGGAGAAGCGGGAGGAGGCCATCACGCGCATTCTGAGCGAACTCGAGTGGTGGCACGGCGAACTTGAGAAGCAAGGGAAGCTGGTCGAAGCTCAGCGCCTCCAGCAGCGCACCAGGTTTGATGTCGAGATGATGAAAGAGATGGGCTACTGCCACGGCATCGAGAACTACTCGCGGCACCTCTCGGGCCGCCTGCCAGGCGAGCCACCGCCGACGCTGCTCGACTATCTCCCGCAGGATGCGCTGATTTTCATCGATGAAAGCCACCAGACGGTCCCGCAACTCCGCGGCATGTACAAGGGTGATCGTTCGCGCAAGCAAACCTTGGTTGATTACGGTTTCCGCTTGCCCTCGGCACTCGACAATCGGCCCTTGATGTTCGAAGAATTCGAGCATCGCGTGGGACAGGTCATGTATGTTTCGGCAACTCCGGGCCCCTACGAATTAACCAAAGCTGGCGGGCGTGTGGCGGAGCAGGTTATCCGCCCCACGGGCCTGATCGACCCGGAAGCCGAAGTGCGTACCACGCGCAATCAGATTGATGACTTGTTGAGTGAGATCCGGGCCCGCGTCAGCGCAGGCGAGCGCGTGCTGGTCACTACGCTCACCAAGCGCATGGCGGAGGATTTGACGGAATACTACACCGAAGTTGGCGTGCGCTGCCGCTACCTGCACTCGGAAATCGAGACCTTGGAACGCGTCAAAATCCTGCGCGATCTGCGCAAGGGCGAATTCGACGTCCTTATTGGGATCAATCTGCTGCGCGAGGGCTTGGATTTGCCGGAAGTCTCGCTGGTTGCCATCTTGGACGCGGACAAGGAAGGATTCCTGCGTTCGACTGGGTCGCTCATCCAGACCATGGGGCGGGCAGCGCGCAACATCCACGGCAAGGCGATTCTCTACGCCGATACGCTGACGGACTCCATTCGCCAGGCCCTGGCGGAGACAAACCGGCGGCGCGCCAAGCAACAACGCTTCAACGAGGAAAACGGCATCACGCCCGAGAGCATTGTGAAGCCCGTGGATATGGTGCTGGCGTCGATTGTGGAAGCAGACTACGTCACCGTGCCCGCCGAGATAGAAGACGAGGAATTGACCTCCCCGGACCAGCTCGAACAATTGGTCGCCAGCCTGGAGAAGCAAATGCGTGAGGCCGCCAAGCAGTTTGAATTCGAAAAGGCTGCCCAGTTACGCGACCGCATCAAGGCCTTGAAAGAGAAGGAGGCTTCAATCCGGGGCCTCTGAGGATCTGATTGCCACGGTTGATTCAAATTGCGAATCAACCGTGGGTTCTTCACTCGCCCACGGTCTCACTCCGGCTAAACACGCACCAGACTACCTGAGATTGCTGACGATGGCCTTGTACGTCTTGTAATTGTCGCAGTGTTGTCTGAACTCACTCCGATTCAGCAAGCGCGTCACATAGATTTCGGCCGTGGCGAAGTAGGCGGCCCGGTGGTACTCCCTGTGGAACTCCACCTCAACATCTCGAGGCTTCACGAGCTTGCCATCGGGACCTCTGATTTCCACGACGGCAGGACGAGTTTCATAGGAGATTGTCAGGGGCTTCGTGGTGACCCCGAGAACCGCCCACACCTTGATCTGCTTTCGACCAATATCATAAAAGGCGGGGACCATCATGCGAATGTCCTGCCCGAGATCAGGATCCTTTCGGATCGAGGCTAGCCATGCTCCAAGCAGAGCCTGCTCGGCACTTGTGCCTTTGGAGTTTCCGAGGCTCGGGTCGCGTTCGGGCGCCATGCCAATTTCCTCGCACGACTGCAGGTATGCGCCATAGAAAAGAGCTTCCATGAGGCGGAGCTCCGTGCTGAGCGAGAGGTTAAGAGGCCCGGCTGCGGTCAGGCGCCGTGTTTGCCCGAGTCCCTCCGGGCCGAATGCCTGCTCAAGAACCGCGCGGACGAACCGATACGAATGTACGCGGCGAAGGTAGTAGCTTGCCAAAGGCTCGAGAGTCAACCCCGGAAAGAGATGTAGCACCAGTTTCTCGGGCGGTCCTGCCGCGCCCGCCATGGGCACTTCGAGTTGTTTGACATGTGTTTCCCGCGTCAGGGCAAGGAGAGCCTTGAACAAACCGTCTAGTTCCTTCCGGTAGGATTCGTCCAGCTTGAGGTGCTTGCCCTCCGGCATGCGGTCTGGGGCTACCAGGGCTTCGAGCGCGTAGGTCTGATAGTCGTACCAGCCGGAGGCAGGTGAGGGTTTGAGGTCCAGCGTCCCGGCCCGAATCCGCTTGATCATCTCATCGGCAAGATGGAAGCCCTCGGGAATCGGCCGGTCTCCATAGAGCTTTTTGATGAGGTCTGTCTCATGAGCCCTCGAGGGAGGAAACAACGATAAGTGCTCGGGGAATCTGGGAGTGCGTTCTCCTTTGAGGGCCGAGGCCAACTCGCGCAGATCGCTCCATGCCAGCGGGTTGGTTAGCTTTTCCGAAAGACTGAGGGCGGCGCTATATGCTCTCAGGAGCTCGTCGTCCCGCGAAAGGGCTGCTGTCAGAGCACGAGCCGCCGGCTCTTTCGTCTCCGTTTGGAGCATACGGTCGCGCTGAAAGATGCGCGACAGTTCCTCACTCCACGTGTAGAACCCGAGAGGCTTCGAGCGGAGCCCATCTGCAAGGAATTCTTGCTGGAGTGTCTCAGCTTCACGGGTCACCTCGGCGGTGACCTGGGGTTGCTGGCCGCCTAGCCGTGCGGCGGCAGTCAGGATGGCTGCCGCCGATCGGTCACTCTCCGCCGCGAGCGCCTGAAGAAGCCTTAGAAGGAGATGCTTCTTTGCTGGGAAGCGGCCCAACCCGGCGTCGGCGGCCAATTCCACCGAGGCGTAAAGCCCATCATCAAACTGTTTGGCTTTGAGCGCCAATGCCGCAGCCGGAGCAAAGCTTGATGCATCAACATCGGCCGCTGAAAATGACGGGAACAAGGGAGCCTCCTGCGGTCCTCTCGTCTCCCCATACCCACGGTCTTCCGGAATATCCAGGCGCAGCACCTGAGGCGCGAGGTCGAGTGTGACTTCATACTTCTCCCCGGTGCGGACTGCCATCCCGGGCACCTTTCTCCACCCGGGTTTCAGCTCAGGGCCGGCTGGTGACGGAGGGTTCGCGACGAGCTTGAGGAATTCGGAGTCGTAAGCCCGTTGTCCGGGGTCGGGATCCAGAATCTTGGGCATGGCGGATTCTCCTTGGCGGATTGGTCTCTGGGAGTCTTGCATAGCAAAGGCCTTTGGGGGAGAGGCTGAGGTGTCTGGAGAGTTCTTCGCGCACCCGGGGAGCCACAGCGTTGCAGCCACTATGAGCGCGACCGGGAGGGCGTTGCGAAGCGGTTTTCTGCGTGCAACGGGCGTGCAGGGCAAACCGGCTATGAGCGCTCCTACCTCTGTAGTTTCCTCTGTGAAAAACGGATGGATTTCGAGGAGAGGCGCCGGAACTTTTGCACAAATCAGTCTCATTTCAACTCCTCCCCTATCCTTCAGACTTCGTAGATAGCGCAGAGTCTAACGCGGTCTGACCGGAGAACCAAGCCAGAATCGAAGCAAAAGCAAGTTCACCTAACGTTCTCACTTCGGCTCGCCGAGCCAGGCCGCGACGGGGCGCCGCCCGAATAATGCGGATAGCAGAGTCTCCCCTGTCATCATATAATCACGCAGACTTCTTAGAGGTAGAAAGGCCCCGGACCATGAAGATACCCAAGCTCTGCGTCTCTCTCTCAATACTTTTCGTACTCAGCCTGGTCACGGAAGTTTCGGCACAAACCTACGATCTGCTGCTGAAGGGCGGACGCGTCATCGATCCTGCCAACCAGATGAATGCGCCGCGCGATGTCGCTGTCAAAGGTGATCGCATTGCGCTCGTGGCGGAGAACATCCCGGCGTCAGAGGCCAAGAAGGTGGTGGACGTCACGGGCTACTACGTGACGCCGGGGTTGGTTGACATTCACGCTCACGTCTTCGTCGAAGACCCTGGGGG
>JALHUF010000137.1 GCA_022866195.1 Terriglobia bacterium | reverse complement strand
GTAATCAACCATACGGCCACCCGGTGGACGTACCTGCTGCGCCGGCCGCGCGGCTGGCCCAAGGACGGGCGCATCCCAACCGCCGCCATGTGCTACCGCTTCGTCCTCTCCAACCCCCACGTTCATGTCTGCCTGACCGCGCCGAGAAGCGTGAGGGAGTTCGACGAAAACCTCGCCGCCGTCCGCCAAGGCCCACTCAGCGAAGAGGAAATGCGGTTCATGCAGGAGTTCGGCGATGCCGTACACGCGATGAAGAAGTGGTTTATGTGAACGGAAGGAGTCAGAAGACAGCTAGCAGTTGGCAGTCAGCAGTTGGCTGTTGGCAGCCATCGTTTATCCGGAAGCGGATCCCTGCGCCCTCGCCCATCTATGGCGCCTTGCTTCCTGTATTTCCTCCATATCCTCTGTGGCTCTGTGGCTAATCAGATTTGCTCGAAGCGCGCCTGGAAGAAGCGGAGATATTTAGGCTCGTAGACCATTTTGAGGCCGCGGGCCTGCTCGCGCTGCTCGTAAACTGCCAGGACCGACTCGGCGGCCACGTCGGTGTGGGCTTGGGTATAGACGCGCCGCGGCAGCGTCAGCCGGACCAGTTCCAGCTTGGGAAAGCGTTCCTCGCCGGTTTTCGGATCCCGACCCGCAGAGACTGCTCCCCGCTCCATACTCCGCACGCCGGAGTCGATGTAGAGGTCGGCGGCCAGCGCCTGCGCCGGGTACTGGCTCTGGGGAATGTGGGCGTAGATGGCGCGGGCGTCGAGAAACACGGCGTGCCCGCCAATGGGCCGCACAATCGGGATGGCCCAGTCGATGAGGTGCTGCCCCAGATACTCCACCTGGCCGATGCGCGCGCGCATGTGGTCGTCGTCCACGCTCTCGACGATGCCGCGCGCCATGGCCTCCATGTCGCGCCCGGCCAGCCCGCCGTAGGTGTGAAGGCCCTCATAAACCACCACCATGTTCCGCGCTTCCTCAAACAACCCCTGGTCGTTCGTTGCCAGCCATCCGCCAATGTTGGTGAGCGTGTCTTTCTTGGCGCTCATCGTGCTGCTATCGGCGTAGGAGCAGTACTCCTTCAGAATCTCGGCAACCTTCTTGTTACGGTAGCCTTCTTCTCGCTGCTGGATGAAGTAGGCATTCTCGATGGCGCGCGTGGCGTCGAGCACAATCGGGATGCCGTGCCGACTGCAAAGCTCGCGCAGGGCGCGCAGGTTAGCCATCGATTGGGGCTGGCCGCCCGCCATGTTCACCGTGCCGGCAACAGAGACATAGGGAATCTTCTTGGCGCCGACTTCGTCAATGAGCCGCTGGAGCTTGCCGAAATCCACGTTGCCCTTAAAAGGATGCTCGTTGGCCGGATCGTGCGCCTCGTCAATGATGACGTCCACAAACGTCCCACCCGCCAGTTCCTGATGCAGACGCGTGGTGGTGAAATACCTGTTGCCGGGGACGAAATCGCCCGGCTTGATCATTATCTTGGAGAGGATATGCTCCGCCCCGCGTCCCTGGTGCGTGGGGACCAGATACTTGTAGCCGTAATACTCGGTGACGGCTTCCCAGAGGTGGTAGAAGTTCCTGCTGCCCGCGTAGGCCTCATCGCCTAGCATCATTCCGGCCCACTGGTTGTCACTCATGGCGTTGGTGCCGCTGTCGGTGAGCAGGTCAATGTAAACGTCCTCGGAACGCAGCAGGAAGGTGTTGTAGCCCGCCTCCACAATGCAGCGCTCGCGCTGCGGGCGCGTAGTCATCCGGATTGGTTCGACCATCTTCACCTTCCAGGGCTCGGCCCAGGAACGACGGGTGGGTTTGGGGTAAGGCATGGGGTCACTCCTACGCTTCTTTCTCACATCGTGAAATACAACCGCCATTCTATCAGGCGAAGGCGGGAGTAGGGAGTGGCGAATGGGGAGCAGGTGGAAGGTGGCGTGAGAAATGCCGGACAGTGCGCGCCCGAGAACCGCGGGCACACACCACGGCGCATGATGCAGTAGTCCGCAGGTTGTGCAGAGGACGCAGATTCGGACTAGCGCTCGATCTTGAAGCCGATTTTCAGGGTCACCTGGAATTCTTCGACTTTTCCCTCCGCAATGCGGCCACGCATCTCGGAAACCTCAAACCAGTGCATGTGGCGGACGGTCTTGGCGGCCTCGGCCACGCCCACCTTCACCGCTTCGGCAAAACTCACCGGCGACGTGCCGACGATTTCAGTGATCTTGTAGATTTCGGGCATTTGTATTCGTCTCCTTCCGAGGATTCTGACCTCTGTCCGCAGGCATTTTACCTTCATCGAGGAATAAACACATGGGCGACGACGGTAGATGCAGGCCCCTGCGGCTGCCCAACGGTCTTCCTTTCACGCAAGCACTCAAGGCTTCGGACTGCGCGCAGCCACGAACTTTGCAGGGACAAAGTAGAGGTTGCCGGCCTAGCCCCTCAAGGCGATGAGGATCGGTCCCGGCCGAGGTGGAGGGCACCATGCGAAACATGGACGAGCAGGCAGCCCTACCAGCCCGAGGCAGCAGGCAAGGGAGATCTCCTCTTTCAGCCCCGCTTCTGGCGGACAAAGCGTCCATTCTCCAAGATTCTTGGCCTTTTTCAGACAACTCCATGACGAATGCTCGCGCGCCAGGGTCTAGAATTAGCTTGATCACGGATATGAGTGGCTGAGCCATGTCCTCCAACAGTCACCGGCGCCAGATTCTCTTCTTTCTCGCGGCCGTCCTCCTACCCTGCTCGGTGCTCGTCGTACTCAGCGTGCGCATGATCGGTCAGGAGCGGGAGCTAGCCGAGAAGCGGCTTACCGACGAGAAGCGGCGGATCGCGAGCGACATCCGCCAACAACTGCTGGCGCGCTTGGAAAGAATCAGGTTCCAGGAAGCAGGTGCCCTGGCTGCGAGGGAGGAACGTGCCCGGGCTGCGCCCTATGAGAATCCTTCCGTCGTCCTTGTGGCACGCGTGGAAGAAGGCCGCCCGGTTCTCCCCTGGGAGTCGGACTCCAGCGGCGAGAAAGCGCGTCGCCTGTTAGACCAGGCGGGATTCGCCGAAAAGGTTCGACAGGGCGAACAGCAGGAGTTCGGGAAAAGGGATTACGCGAAAGCGTCCGCGCTATACGGCCAGGCCCTCCAGGCGGCGGGCAATTCCGTTCAGGCCGCACATGCGCGACTCCTGCTGGCGCGGACCCTCGCTAAGTCCGGAGAGAAGCGAGAGGCCACAGCCCACTATCGAAAAATCTTGGCAGTCGGCTGGGATGTCACCGACGAGCAAGGCATCCCACTGTCCCTCTATGCTGCTTCCGGCTTACTGAAAACGGCAGCTGACCACCGAGCAGTCCAGGAACGCATTCAAAGGGAGAGCAGGAGTCTGCACGGGTACTCGCCGACGGTCGCCTATTTGTTGCGAGACATCCTCCTGAAGCTCGCCGACTCGGCCCCTGCGGCCATTGCCGCTGCGGCCAACGATGAGCTTCAGACCCTAGGGGCTCATATCCGCTATGTTGAGCAGGCGCTGGCGCTGCAAAGAGATTTCCCGAATCTAGGTCTGGGAAGAGCCTCGACCAGCCCTGCCGGGAACGCCGAGCCGTTGTGGGTCCCCTATGATGGAGAAGACCCATGGCTCGTCAGCGTGGCCCCACCTTCAAACAGATTGCCTGCCATCGTGATTGCGGTGCGGGCGGAAGACGTCTTCGAATCTCTCCGCAACGCGGAGACTTTATCCAACACTTCTGCCAGCCAGGCTCAGTTGCTCAGCGACCCGTCAGCAAAAGGTGAAGCCTTGGGCGCAAACTTCCCGGGCCTGAAGGTGTCGTTCCCGGAACAAGACGCCAGCGCGCTGGCGAAGCAGTGGAATCCTCAGCGCGCCTTCTACCTCGTTACGCTCTTACTGGTCTTGAGCATCACCCTGTTCGCAGCTTATCTCCTCTGGCGCGACGTGCGGCGTGAAGTGCGGCTGGCGGAGATGCGCTCGCAATTCGTTTCCAGCGTCTCGCACGAGCTAAAGACACCCCTGACTGCCATCCGCATGTTTGCCGAGACGCTGGGCATGGGCCGCGCCACCGACCCAAAGACACAGGCGGAATATCTGGAGACCATCGTCAACGAGACTGAGCGCCTTACGCGGCTGCTGAACAACGTGCTCGATTTCTCCAAGATCGAACAGGGAAAGAAAATCTACCGGCTCGAACCCACCTGCCTGGCTGAGGTCGCGCAGGCCGCCGCCCGAACCATGCAGTATCCTTTGGCCCAGCAAGGTTTCCGGCTACGCGTGGACATTGAGGACGCCCTGCCCACGGTCCGCGCTGATCCTGACGCAATCGAACAAGCCATCTTGAACCTTTTAACCAATGCGATGAAGTACTCGGGCGAATCGCGCGAGATCGACCTGAAACTTCAAAGACACGACCGCCACGCCGTGATCCAGGTGACTGACAAGGGCGTGGGGGTTCCCCCCGCTGAGCAGTCGCGGATTTTCGAGAAGTTCTACCGCGTCCCCTCAGCCGAGAACCAGCGGGTCCCAGGAACCGGCCTGGGGCTGACGCTGGTCCAGCACATCGCCAGGGCGCACGGAGGACGCGTGGAAGTCCAGAGTGAGCCGGGCAAAGGGAGCACCTTCTCTGTTCATCTGCCCTTGGAGGGCACAGCATGAGCCGCATTCTCGTGGTGGAAGACGATCCCGCCATTCTGCGCGGCCTCGCGGACAATCTGAGGTTCGAGTCTCACGAGGTGCTGACCGCCAGCGATGGCGAAGTTGCCTACCGGCTGATTCACGAGAAGAAACCCGAGCTGGTCATCCTGGACCTGATGCTGCCCAAGCTGAGCGGCTACGAAGTCTGCCGCAAGGTGCGCGGCGAAGGGTTGACCACGCCCATCCTGATGCTGACGGCGCGGGGCGAGGAAGGCGACCGCGTCCTGGGTCTCGACCTCGGCGCCGATGACTACGTCAGCAAACCCTTCTCCGTGCGCGAACTGCTGGCGCGCGTCCGCGCCCTGCTGCGCCGCGCCCATCCCCCGCGACCGCTCCCGGACGAGCTTCGCTTCGACGACGTGGTGGTCAATTTCCGCAGCTACGAGGCACGGAAGGGCGGCAAGACCCTGGAGATGGCGCGCAAGGAATTCGGGGTGCTGCGGTTGCTGGCCGCGCACGCCGGCGAGGTCGTCACACGTGATGATTTATTGAACGAGGTCTGGGGCTACGAGAACTATCCCACCACGCGCACCGTGGACAATCACATCTCGCTGCTCCGAGCAAAGCTCGAGGACGACCCCTCCCAGCCGCGCCTTCTGCTGACCGTCCACGGCGTGGGGTACAAATTCGTGCCCTAAGGCTGACGTTTCCATGACGCCGGCTGCGCAGTTAGCTTGAAGAAATATTGAAGCAAACTTGCGGGCCTTACAGCATCCTGTGACACACCCCGCCGCCCACCACGCTATGGTTGCGGGCGTAGCAAGTAAACCATGGCGAGGAGAACGGTCATGAAAAGGTTTTCAGTACTCATCACGATTGCATGTCTCGTGGCCCTGGGCGCGGGATTCTCCGCGGCGCAGAGCGGTCACGACCTATTTCAGAAGGCGCTGGTGAAAGAGCGCACGGAGGGCAACCTCGAGGAGGCCATCCAGCTTTACCAGCGCATCGTGCGCGACTTTGCCGGCGATCACCCGCTAGCGGCGAAAGCCTTGCTCCAGATGGGGCAGTGCTACGAGAAGCTGGGTAACACCGAGGCGCGCAAGGCCTCCGACCGCGTCCTGAGGGACTATGCCGACCAGAACGAGGCGGCCGCCGAGGCCCGCACTCGCCTCGCCGCCCTGCGCAAGCCCGCAGGCGCCGGCAGGGAATCGGGGATGGCAACCCGGCGGATCTGGGCCGGGCCTGACGTGGATACTATGGGGTCGGTATCCTCTGACGGGCGCTACCTTTCGTTTACGGATTGGGAGACGGGTGACCTGGCCATCCGCGATTTGGAAACCGGGACGAATCACCGCCTCACGAACAAGGGTTCATGGTCTGACTCCTCGGAGTTCGCCGAGTTTTCTGCACTGTCGCCTGATGGCAAGCAGGTCGCGTACGCTTGGTCCAACAAAGATGACTCCTACGACCTGCGCCTCATTGGGTCCGATGGCTCCAAGCCGACGACACTTTACGTCAATGCGGATGTGGAATGGATCCAGCCCGCCACGTGGTCGCCGGACGGGAAACATATCCTTGCGACCTTCACCAGGAAAGACGGCACCAACCAAATCGTGTTGGTTTCCGTAGCGGATGGCTCGGTCCGCGTTCTAAAAACGTTGGACTGGCAATTCCCCGGGAAGACCTCCTTCTCTCCGGACGGCCGCTATATCGCCTATGACTGTCCAGCTAGCGAAGGCTCTCCAAGTCGGGACATCTTCCTCCTCTCGACAGATGGGAAGCGCGAAAGCCCTCTGATCGAGCACCCGGCCAACGATCTTTATCCGGTATGGACGCCCGACGGAAAGCGGATCC
>JALHUF010000136.1 GCA_022866195.1 Terriglobia bacterium | reverse complement strand
TGCTGAACCGGCGCAGTTTTGTCGTCGTCGGTGTGATGCCCGAAGAATTTGATTTCCCGATTGGGAACCAAATCTGGGCGCCGCTCGATCTCACTCTAGCTGAGCAAGCAAATCGCACGGATCACTATCTTCAAGTGATTGGCCGCATGAAGCCCCACACGACCCTGGCCGAGGGGCAGGCCGATCTCGCCGCCATCGCTGCTCGTCTGGCGGCGGCTTATCCGGAGACCAATAAGGGTCACAGCGTGAGGGTGGAAAACCTAGTGGAGGTATTCACCACCGGCTCGCGTCAATTCCTACTGGTCTTGATGGGCGCCGCAACCTTTGTCTTGCTGCTGGCCTGTGCCAACGTCGCGAATCTGCAGCTGGCACGCGCCAGTGCCCGCGCGAAGGAAATGGCTGTCCGCTTGGCGCTGGGAGCCGGCCGATGGGACATCGCCCGAACGCTGATCGTCGAGAACCTGCTTGTGGGGTTCGCGGGCGGGCTGGTGGGACTTCTCCTGACTTCCTGGGGACTCGACTTGGCGCGCCGAAGCGCTCCTCCCTTCATCGTGCAGCACGTGATCGGGCTGAAGCACTTGGGGGTTGATTGGCGCGTTGTTGCTTTCACCTTGGGCGTCGCGACCCTGACGGGCATCCTCATCACCCTGGCGCCGTTGCTGCAAATCACTCATGCCGGAGTGGTCGAGACACTCAAAGAGGGCGGTCGCGGGACGAGCGCGGGCGCCCGGCGATCGGCCGTTCGCTCCACGCTGGTGGTGTCGGAAGTGGCGCTGGCCCTGGTCCTGCTGGTGGGGGCGGGTCTGATGGTGAAAGGCTTCCGCGGATTGGCGAACGCCTACCCCGGCTTTGACCGCACGCATGTGCTGACTTTCCGAATAGCCCTTCCGTCCGGTTATCGTGAGCCAGCCCAGATCCGGAACTTCTACCAAGAACTTGTGCAGAAGCTGCAGACGCTGCCCGGCGTCGAATGTGCGGCGACGGTCTCCAGTATCCCCTCCTCGTGGAGTTGGAATAGCTTGGAATACAGCGGTGACGGGCTTGCTCCCCAAGCGCCGGGTGAGATGCGACTTGCGGTTGATGAATCGATTACGCCCGACTACTTCCGGGTGATGCACATACCTGTGCTCCACGGCCGGGCTTTCTCCGACCAGGACGGACCTGAGTCCGAGCGGGTCGCCATCGTCAGCGAGAGCTTGGCCCGACGCAATTGGCCGGGCGAGAACCCCATCGGGAAACACATCCGCCTGGGCCGCGAAAACAGCAATCAACCACTTCTGACGATTGTAGGGATCGTTGGCGATGTGAAACAGTCACCCTTTGCAAAAGAAGTTCACCCGACGACTTACACTCCCTTCGCCCAGTCGGTGGAGGCGGCGACGAGCATTGTGGTACGGACTGCGGGAGATCCGATCGCGATGGCTCCGGCAGCGTGGGCCATGGTGCGTAGCCTTGACCCCGATTTGCCCGCCTTCGACATGCGAACGCTCGCCCAGATAATCTCCGACAGCTTGAGCGGTGTGGAGAACGCGTCCCGCATGATGATCGTGTTCGGCATTGTGGCCTTGGTGCTGGCGGCCGCGGGCGTGTTCGCCGTCATGGCGTATTCGGTGACGCAGCGGACGCACGAGATCGGCGTGCGCTTGGCGCTGGGGGCGCAACACGCTGACATCTACCGGATGGTGGTGGGGTATGCGACAAGGCTGGCGATGATGGGCCTGGTTGTTGGCGTGCCGTGTGCTCTGGGACTTTCGTTCCTGTTCTCAAGCGCCGGGTTTGGAGTGCTCGATATTGACGTGCTGACCTTCGGCGGCTTGACAATCCTGTTGGTGCTCGTGGCACTCGGTGCGGCTATCATCCCCGCGCGCCGGGCGGTGAAGGTCGATCCCATGGTGGCGCTGAGGTACGAGTAGGGCAGTGACAAGTGTGATGTGATGAGTGACAAGCAACAACAGCGTTTCGAGTTTCTAATTTCCAGTTTCTGTTTCAACGAGGAGGTAAGATGGAATCACCAACCGAACTTAACCCGCAAGCTGGGGCGAAGGCTCCAGCGAAATCAAATGGCCAAACGCTGATCCACCTGAAGGGTGTTACGAAGGTTTTCTTGACCGAGGAGGTGGAGACGCACGCCCTTTCCGGGATCTACCTCGAGATCAAGAAGGGTGAATACCTCTCCGTGGCTGGCCCTTCCGGGTGCGGCAAATCGACCCTGCTGTCGATCCTGGGCCTCCTGGATACGCCCACGGACGGCAAGTACTGGCTGAACGGCACGGCCCTGGAGGATCTGTCGCTCTCGCAGCGCACCCGCATCCGTAACCGGGAGATTGGATTCATCTTCCAGGCGTTCAACCTGATTGGCGACCTGACAGTTTACGAGAACGTGGAGCTGCCGCTGACTTACCGGGGCATGTCGGGCACGGAGCGCAAGCAACGTGTACAAGAAGCTCTGGAGAAGGTCGGCATGTCTCACCGCGTAAAGCACTACCCCTCGCAGCTTTCCGGGGGTCAACAGCAGCGCGTGGCTGTGGCGCGAGCGCTGGCCGGCAAGCCGTCGATTCTGCTGGCCGATGAGCCCACGGGCAACTTGGATTCCAAGAACGGGGAAGCGGTAATGGAGCTGCTGCGGAACCTGCATCGGGAAGGGGCGACGCTCTGTATGGTGACGCACGATCCGCGGTACGCGAAGTTTGCCGACCGCACCGTGCACCTGTTCGACGGGCGCATCGTGGAGGAGAGCAGTCAACAAGCGATTGGCTGATTGACTCAATGATTCATTGCGTCATTTTCTCATTGAAGAAGCGAAGCCCCATGAACGGGGAGTCCGGCAGTCACTCAATGAATCAATGGTTCAATGACTCAATGAACCGATAGTTCGATGAGCCGATGAATCGATAGGAGGTTCCAGATGAGCACGCTACTCCAAGACCTTCGCTACGGCTTACGCTTGCTGGCGAAGAATCCCGGTTTCACAGCGGTCGTCATACTGACGCTGGCCCTGGGAATCGGGGCGAACACCGCCATCTTCAGCGTGATTAACGCGGTCATGCTGCGCATGTTGCCCGTCGAGAAACCTGAGCAACTGGTGCAAATTCGATTCCGCTCGCCCCGGAGCGCCGATGCGCGGACCACCTACACGAATCCACTCTGGGAGCAGGTGCGCGACCATCAGGACGTTTTCTCCGGCGTGTTTGCGTGGTCTCCGCAGGAGTTCGATCTCGCCGACGGCGGCGAAGCCCGGAACGTCCACGGGATTTACGCGAGTGGCGCTTATTTCTCGACGCTGGGCGTGCGGCCGGCGATTGGTCGGCTCATGGCGCCCGAGGATGATCGCCGCGGGTGTGGTGGCGTGGCGGTCCTGGGCTACGGATTCTGGCAGCAGCATTACGCAGGAGCGGAGAGCGCGATTGGCAGCCTGCTGCGGCTCAACGGCCACTCGTTCCCGGTGATCGGCGTGACCCAGCGGGGCTTCTTTGGCACTGACGTCGGCGACCAATTGGCCGTCGCCCTGCCGATTTGCGCGGAAGCGATCATTCGAGGAAAGGACTCGCTGCTCGATCACCGTTCCGGGTGGTGGCTGTTGATGATGGGCCGTCTCGCGCCTGGAACCCGCAGCGAGCAGGCGACCGCGCACCTGAATGTTCTCGCGCCTCAAATCTTCGCCGCTTGCGTTCCCCCGGCTTGGCGGCTCCAGGATCAGGAAGTCTTTAAGTCGTACACTTTCGCAACAACTCCTGCCGCCACCGGCCTCACCGGGTATTCCGGTCTCCGTAACCAGTATGAACGACCGCTCGAAATCCTGATGGTTGTTGTGGGCTTCGTGCTGCTCATCGTCTGCGCCAATATCGCCAGCCTCATGATGGCCCGTGCGGCGGCGCGGCAAAGAGAGTTTGCGGTTCGACTGTCGCTGGGTGCGTCACGCGCACGGCTGATTCGCCAGTTGCTCACCGAGAGCTTGGCGCTGTCCACCACGGGTGCGCTGTTTGGAATCCTGTTTGGCCAATGGGGGAGCGCGCTCTTGGTTCGCTTTGTCTCGACGACCACGAACAGGGTCTTTCTCGACCTGTCGATGGATGGGCGCGTCTTGGGCTTCGCGGCGGCCATGGGCATCGTGACGGGCTTACTCTTTGGCCTTTTGCCCGCATGGCGTGCCACACGCGTTTCACTGACCTCCGCCATGAAGGGTGGTGAGGAGCAGCCAAGCGAGAGTCGTTCCCAATTCCGGTCCGGCCGCTGGATCGTCGCCGTGCAGGTGGCGCTCTCGCTTGTCCTCCTGGTCGGGACGGGTTTGTTTGTGCGCACCTTCACGAACCTGCTGACGCTCAATCCTGGGTTCGACCGCAAGAACGTCCTCATGGTGAGCGTAAATGTTCATAATGCCGGCATCTCGCCCGGCGCGCGGGTCCCCTTTTATGGCCAGGTTCTGGAGCGGCTGAAATCTCTTCCCGGGGTTGTTTCGGTGAGTCAAAGCTGGCTGACCCCAATTTCCGGATTGGAGTGGAACCAGGACATCCAGCCGCAAGGGTACCAGCCGCCCGCGGGCGAGATGCCTCTGGTCTGGTTCAACGGGGTGACGCCGGAATACTTTGCCACTCTGCGCACACCGCTAGTCGCCGGCCGCACATTTGACAGCGGTGATACGGCAACCTCGCCCCGGGTCGCCGTCGTGAGTGAGACCCTGGCCCGCCGATTCTTCCCGAATGTCGATCCCATAGGAAAGTACTTCCGCATGTCGGGACCCGATCCTGGTTCCACCGAGCAGCTCCAGATTGTGGGTGTCGTCAAGGATTCCAAGTACATATCGCTTCGCGAAGCCGATCTTCCCTTTGCTTATGTCCCACTCACCCAGGCTCCTTTCATCCCGGAAGACAGCTCTTTTGAGATCCGGACCGCAGTCAATCCCACATCGATGATACCGTCGGCGCGGGAGGCGATTGGAGGCGCGAATAAAGCCGCTTCGCTCCGATTCGTCACCCTGGCGCAGCAAGTGGACGATTCGCTCGTGCCGGAACGCCTGCTCGCGATGCTCTCCGGGTTTTTCGGCGGACTCGCTCTCCTGCTGACGGCCATCGGGCTTTACGGCGTCATGGCGTATCTCGTCACGCGGCGCACACACGAGATCGGCATTCGCATGGCGCTCGGAGCGCGGCAAGGTTCAATTCTCCGACTCGTCTTGCGCGATAGTGCCGTCCTGCTCGCCGCAGGCATTGCAATAGGGATTGCCGGAGCGTTCTGGATCACACAGTTTGTCCGGCACCTGCTGTTCGGCCTCACGCCGCGCGACACGGAAACTCTGGCCGTCGCGGTTGTGGTGCTCCTGGCCGTCGGTCTTCTGGCAAGTTATCTCCCTGCGCGGCGGGCGACCAAGGTCGACCCCATGGTGGCGCTCAGATACGAGTGAGGGGGCGATGGAGCGTGTTGGTCCTGGAAAACATACCAAAAGGTGCTAGCTGCGGTTCCTCGCAAGACCGCAGGCGAAGGAGGGTGCCGTGATTCGATTACGTAATCTCGAGAAATTCTATCCCATGGGCGTGGGAAAGTATTTTGTCCTGCGCCAAATCACCATGGACATCGAAGAGGGAGAGTTCGTCACCATCATGGGGCCCTCCGGCGCCGGCAAGACCACCTTGCTTTGCATCCTCGGCATGCTCGACGGCGCTTGGAGCGGGGAGTATTACTTGTTGGATCAGCCCGTCCACAAACTGAGTCTGAAACAGCGCGCCGAACTCAACAAGCAGTATATCGGCTTCGTCTTTCAGCAGTATCACCTCCTTGACGGCCTGACCGTGGCGGAGAATCTCGACATCCCGCTCTCCTATCGGGACATCAAACCCTCGGAACGCCAAGCCATCGTCGCCGACACGCTGGATCGGTTTCGGATTGTGGGAAAGAAGGACCTCTTCCCCAGCCAGCTTTCGGGGGGGCAACAACAGTTGGTCGCCGTAGCCCGCGCCGTCATCGCCAATCCGAAGTTGATCCTGGCCGACGAGCCGACGGGCAACCTGCACTCGAGTCAGGGGAAAGAGATTATGGAGCTCTTCAAGAAACTGAACGAGGAGGGGACAACCATTATTCAGGTCACCCATAACGAGACCTGGGCGGCCTACAGCCACCGAATCATCAAGCTGGCGGACGGATGGATTGTGAAGAATTGAATGATGGAGCGATTGAGTCATTGAGCCATCGGACTCGAAAGTCGGAAATCGAAACCCGTAACTCTTCAGCCAGCCGCCGAACTTCGGGTTTCCAGTCTCAGGTTTCGTTTTCCCAATGGCCCGATGAACCGATGGCCAGATGGCGCGATTCGAGGTAGACGATGAACACCTTGCTTCAAGATCTTCGCTACGGCTTGCGGATGCTGGCTAAGAATCCCGGCTTCACGGCGGTGGCGGTGCTCACGCTCGCCCTCGGCATCGGCGCCGCCACGGCGATGTTCAGCGTAATCGAAGGCGCGGTGCTCGACCCCTTCCCCTATGCCGACAGCCGGCACTTGGCGGTCCTGGTCGCCAGAAATCCGGCTTATGGCCTGGACTACTACTGGGGATGGGTCCCCGTTCAGGAATTTCTCGACTACCGCAAACAGAACCACGTATTTGACGAAGTGATCGGTGCAACGCACGACCAGTTGGTGCTGACCGGCCTCGATGCGGCGGTGGCTTTCGACGGGTTGAAGGCGACCGGCAACACGTTCCAAGTGCTCGGCGTGCCGCCCTTGATGGGCCGGACGTTCACCCCCGGCGACGCCGTGCCCGGAGCGCCGCCCGTGGTCGTCTTGAGCCACAAGACCTGGCAAAGCAAGCTCGGCGGTGACCCGAAGATCGTCGGGCGAACGCTGGTTTTGAATGGCCGGCCTACGACAGTGATCGGCGTGATGCCGCCGCGCTTCGGCTGGCAGGGTGCGGATATGTGGCTTCCCGAAACCTTTACCGGGGCCAAGGCCACGGACCAGCCGCAATACGTTTCGTTGGTGGGCCATTTGAAGCCCGGGGTTTCGATCGAGCAAGCCGCGGCAGAGGTGGCGGTTCTCTCCAAGAGCTTTGCCGCGCTCTACCCGAAAGACCATCCCAAGGGACTGGATTTCAGCGCCGCGCTGCTCGCCGATGCTGCCGTCGGGCGCGAACCCCACCGAATCTTCTACATTCTGTTGGGAGCGGTGGGGTTGCTGTTGGGGATCGCGTGCGTCAACGTGGCGAACCTGCTCTTGGCTCGCGCCACGTCGCGCGAGACGGAGATTGCCATTCGGGCGTCCTTGGGCGCGGGGCGCCTCCGGTTGTTGCGCCAGTTCATGGTGGAGAGCCTGCTGCTGGCCCTGGGCGGGGCTCTCCTCGGCTGCCTGTTTGCCTGGGCGGGGCTAAAAGCCGTGGTCGCCATGATCCCGCCCTTGGACATTCCGATTGAATCGAACATTCGCATCAACGGTCCGGTCTTGCTGTTCACTGTCGTCGTGGCGCTCGCCGGCACCTTGTTGTTCGGTCTGGCGCCTGCGCTGCACGCGGTCCGGAGAGACTTTCAGGGTGATCTGAGATCCGGCGGGCGCGGAGCCGGCGAGAGCCGCAGCCACAGCCGGCTGCGGAACCTGCTGGTGGTGAGCGAGGTCGCGCTCTCGCTGGTGCTGCTGACCGGAGCCGGCCTGCTCATGCGCAGTTTCTTTGCCATTCGCTACGTCGAGCTGGGCTATGACCCGGACAACGTTCTGTTCGCATTTCTCATGTTGCCGGAGTCGCGGTACAAAACCGTCGAGCAGAGAAACCAGTTTAGCCTGGAACTCCTGCGCCGCGTGCGGGCCTTGCCGGGGGTCGTTTCGGCGGTGTTCGCGGCGCCTCCGCCGATCTACGGAGGCTGGCGCATGGCCATCGAAATCGCGGGGAAACCCAGCCAGGAGAACTGGCGCGCCCAAATGCACGCCGCCAGCGACGGCTTCTTTGCGACGATGCGTATCCCTCTGCTCGCGGGGCGCAGCATTTCCGAGGAAGATTACGCCCACGCTCGAATGGTCGCCGTCATCAACCGGTCGTTCGTTAAGAAGTACTTTGCGGGCGAGAATCCCCTGGGCCGGCAAATTACGGTGAAG
>JALHUF010000013.1 GCA_022866195.1 Terriglobia bacterium | reverse complement strand
CATTCTCGGGCACAAAGCACGCATCGCACCCCGCCGACGGTGCGCGGCGGGGAACCCGGCAGGTCGAAGCTTTCCCTGGACTCGCAGTGGAGGACACTCGCGACCTCGAGCGCCTCTTCAGACCTCGCACGGATGCATTCCCCGCAGACGCCCAGCGGTCCGCTGATCAGTCGCGAGCGGCTTCCGCAGACGCGGCACACATGCTGGGCAAACCGACGGACGATACCAGCGCGCAAGCGTCCTCCGGGAACTCTTGTGGCCTTACCATACCTCTGGGTTGGCAAGCGGACAAGGTCGGAGTACTCTATAAAGGGACAAGATGTCCCCCAGGGAGCGCCGTTAAATGGCCGCCTCGTCTGGGATGTGCTAAAAAGGACAGAGGTGGACTGAGTGCGCCCAAGGTGGCGGAGCAGGACTTGCCCATGAATCGGAAACCGAATCTCAGCCGTCGGGACTTTCTCGGCTTTGCTGGCGCCTTGCTCATGGGCGGGGGCTGTAATGGCGAAGGCCGGCGTGGCGACGCTGCGGGCCCCGACGCTGCTCCGGAAGGAAAGTCAAGGGTCGTGATATGCCGGGACGCCAAGCTGCGACCGACGAAGTCCGGCTTGGACTCGGGTCGCCTCCTGAGCATTCTCGATCGGGCCATGCAGGCTGCGTACGATCGCGATTCCCCGCTCGAGGCCTGGAAAAGAGTGGTGCGGCCGGGAGAAGTCGTAGGGCTGAAGGTGAACTGCCTGGCCGGCAAAGGCAACTCCACCACGGTGGAGTTGGTAGACGCCATTTGTGAGAGGCTCCAGCAGGCGGGGATCAAGGACATTGTCGTTTGGGACCGGCTGAACGCCGACCTGGAAAGCGCGCGCTTCCACATCGTGGAGCGCGGCCAGGGCATTCGCTGTTTCGGCAATGACGTGCTGGGTTACGAATCGGAACTGGTAGCCTTCGGCAGCGCGGGAAGTCTGGTGTCGAGAACTCTAACCCAGGTCTGCGATGCCGTCGTCAATCTGCCCGTGCTCAAGGATCACGGCATCGCCGGCGTAACCATTGCGCTGAAAAGCATGTTTGGAGCCATCCATAATCCCAACAAGTATCACCTGAACGTCGGCGACCCCTACGTGGCCGACGTGTCCATGCTGCCGCCCATCCGGCAGAAGGTCCGGCTCCACATCTGCGATGCCACGACCGCGCAATACGAAGGCGGCCCGTCTTTCATGCCGCAGTGGACTTGGCCCTACAACGGCCTGTTGGTGAGCCGAGACCCTGTGGCGCTCGATCACCTGGGATGGCAGATTATCGAGAAAAAGCGGGGCGCGATGGGCATGAAGCCTTTGAAGGAATTGAAGCGCGAGCCCACCTACATTGCGACGGCAGCGGATGCCAAGCACCGGCTTGGGACCAATGACCCCAATCGAATTGAGGTGGTGGAAGTCTGATGAAAAGCAAGGCTAGTCTTACTCCCGGTTCTTCGTCTCTCGGCGGCACTGCTGTTGACCGCCGCGCGTTCCTCAACGCCGCAGCTCTTCCCTGTCTGGCAGCTTGCGCGGGTGGCGTGTTGTCGCCCGGCTCCGCCTACGGGCTGCCGTCGGCGGAAAGTGACTCACAGTTTATTGCGGAAGCCAAGTTCTACGAGAAGCTGCCCTACAAGAAGATCAAGTGCAAGCTCTGTCCCCGGGAATGTGTGATTGATGACCGGGAGCGCGGCTATTGTGGCGTACGGGAAAACCGTGGCGGAACGTATTACACGTTGGTGCATTCCCGCGTGGTTGCCGCGCATGTTGATCCCATCGAGAAGAAGCCCCTCTTCCACTTCCTTCCCGGCACCCTGGCTTTCTCCATTGCCACGGCGGGCTGCAACGTGAACTGCAAGATGTGCCAGAACTGGGACATATCCCAGATCCGC
Source organism: Terriglobia bacterium (assembly GCA_022866195.1). Taxonomy (GTDB): domain Bacteria; phylum Acidobacteriota; class Terriglobia; order UBA7540; family UBA7540; genus JALHUF01. The sequence goes on along the minus strand of JALHUF010000013.1, from coordinate 3,118 downwards.
CCGGAGCAGGTTCGCAGCACCTACGCGCCTCCAGAGAAGGTGGCGGCGCTGGCGCGGGAATACCAGTGCGCATCCATAGCCTACACTTATAGCGAACCAATCATCTTCTACGAGTACATGATGGACACTGCGGCCGCCGGCCACGGCCAAGGGGTCAAGAGCGTGGTCATCACGGGCGGCTACATTGCCGCCGAACCTCTCAAGAAACTGTGCGCCAGCGTTGATGCCATCAAAGTCGATCTCAAAGCCTTCTCGGAAAAGTTCTACAAGGAAGTGGTGAATGGCGAGTTGAAGCCCGTGCTCGACGCCCTGGTGACCCTGCGCAAGCTGGGAATGTGGAGCGAGATCGTCTATCTGGTGGTACCTACCCTGAACGACAGCGAAGCGGAGTTCAAAGGGCTTGCCCGGTGGGTCAAGTCGGATTTGGGTTTGGATGTGCCGGTGCACTTCACGCGTTTTCATCCAGAGTACCTGCTGAAGAATCTACCGCCCACACCCCTGGAGACGCTGGAGCGCGCCAAAGCCATCGCCGACGCCGAAGGACTGCACTACGTTTACATCGGCAACGTGCCCGGCCATCCGGCGGAGAACACCTACTGTCCCAAGTGCCACAAGGTCGTAGTGGAACGCGTCGGCTATACCGTGGGCGGCGTCCACATCCACAAAGGCAAATGCAAGTACTGCCAGCAGCTCATCGCCGGGGTGTGGGGGTCGTAGGTCCCGTGACCGCAGCCTGCGTCCCCAGCTATGACATTCAAACCCGCGAGTTCCCGCTTTCGTCACTTTGCCCGGGGGAGGACTCGCCGTCGCTGCTGGGTGAATAGAAGCGCACAATGGACTAGCGAATAGCTTGCTCGTTGGCATCTGCTGCGCCGATTCCCGGAGAGAGCAAATGAAGAAGAAAATACTTATCGGGCTCCTGATGCTGCTTGGCTTGGTAGTGCTTGCAGGTGTTCTTCTCTGGTACTTCATGGGCAGGCCTTTATACGAGCCCGGCATGGTGCGTGCCGGGAAGAATCTGCGCGCCTCTCTCACACCTCCGGAACAGCCCGGCGACGCGAATTTCTGGAGCGTGGAGAAAGATATCAGCCTCTTTCACTTCTCGGACGGCACGGGGAAAAGCGTGCTCGTGGTTCATGGCGGGCCCGGCTACCCGATTCACAATCCTCTGCCCGGCTTGAGACTCCTGTCCGCTAAGTACCAGTTCATCTATTACGATCAGCGGGGATGCGGCAAATCCACCCGGCCGTTCGACAGGTTTTCCTCCTCAAATTTCTTCGAGAACGCGAAAGTGCTGGACCGAACCCTTGGCCTCGGCGCCCAGGTGGCGGATATGGAAAGGATCCGCAGAAATATCGGCGAGGAGAAGGTCATTCTCCTTGGCCACTCCTTTGGAGCTTTCCTGGCCTCGCTCTACGCGGCCGAGTTTCCGCAGAACGTCGAGGCCTTGATTCTTGTGGCGCCGGCCAACGTCCTCGTGATGCCCGCAGAAGGTGGCGGTCTTTTCGAAGACATCCGCAAGCTTCTGCCGGAAAGCCGGCAGCAGGAATACGCCGACTACCTCAAACGCCTTTTGGATTACGGCAACTTATTCTCCAAGTCCGAAGCCGAATTGGCGGCCCTGAATGGAGAATTTGCGAAGTACTACCGGGCCGCAGCCGCCAGCCGGAATCTGTCGATCCCCGCGGAAAATGAACCGAGTGATAACGGCGGCTGGATGGTCCATGCCATGTACCTCAGCATGGGCAAACGCCATGATTACCGCGCGGCGCTGAAGAGCGTGAAGGCTCCCGTGTTGGTTATCCACGGGGAGAAGGATCTGCAAGCAGAGAAGGCCAGCCGCGCCTATGGTGATTCCTTTCCTCACGCGAAGTTTCAGGTCATAAAGAATGCCAGCCATTTCCCCTTCAGCGAGCAGCCGGAGGAATTTGCCGCCGTGGCAGGTAAGTTTCTAACCGAGGTGAATCAGGAGTAGGATGAGAAGCGGTAACTTAGGAAATCAACACTCCGCCAAGGCTGGAGTTTCGCCATGAAGCGACGGAAAGCCACACGAACAATCCTTGGTCTCGCCCTGATCGGCGCGTTTCTGTTGGGCTGGCGTAACTTGGCTCAGAGCGAGGCCCCGAAAGTCAGGCCGCCCGCCGTGGCCGGGGCGTTCTATCCCGCCGACCCGAAGGCGCTCGCGAAAATGGTGGACGAATTTCTGGCCCGGGCCGTCGTGGAAAGAACTGCCGGCCCTGTCCTGGCCGTGATTTCCCCCCACGCCGGTTACGAGTACTCCGGCCACGTGGCAGCGCATTCTTATGCGCTCCTCAAGGGCCGCAAGATCGAGCGCGTGGTGGTGATCGCGCCGTGTCACGTGGACGCCTTCTCCTTCAGTTCCGTCTATGACGGGGATGCATACGCCACGCCGCTGGGCAATATCCCGGTGGACAAGGAATTCGCTAGGCGCCTGGCAGCGCTCGACCCGCTCATCAAGCTCTCGGGCCGCGGCCACGGGGAAGTTGCCGGCCGGGGAGAGCATGCGCTCGAAGTACAGCTCCCCTTCTTGCAGCGCGTCCTGGGACCCTTCCGGCTGGTGCCCATCGTGATGGGTGATCAGAACTATGACCTCTCGCGTGCCCTGGGAGTTTCCCTCGCCAAGCTGATGCAGGGAACTAACACCCTCATCGTGGCCAGCTCCGACCTTTCCCACTTCCATCCGTATGACGAGGCCGTCGCACTGGATCGCAAGACGCTGAACGCCGTCGAAGAATGGGACTACTTCAACATGTCGCGCAATTTCGAGCGGCGCATCTGGGAGGCGTGTGGCGGCGGACCGATTGTTGCCGCCATGATTGCGGCCGAGCGTCTGGGGGCGAATCGGGCAAAGATTCTGAAGTATGCCAATTCCGGAGATGTGACCAGCGAGAAAGGACGCGTGGTCGGCTACGGCGCTGTGGCTCTGGTTGCCGAAGAGAGCAGGACGGGCCCGAAGGTTCCCGAGTTTTCGCTGCGCCAGCGCGAAAAAGACGAACTACTTAAAATCGCGAAGAAGTCAGTCGAGATCGCCGTCAAGGAGAGAACGCTTTACAAGTGCGCCGCCCCCGGAATCGCATCCCTGGAGCAGGACCGCGGT
>JALHUF010000135.1 GCA_022866195.1 Terriglobia bacterium | reverse complement strand
TAATCGCGGTCAAATGTTGGGTTGCCCGAACATAGCCAGTAACCACGACGATCTTGCCATCATATTTCCTCTCTGATTTGAGCAACGCGCAAACATCCAAAGCCTTCTCTTGGCTCGTGGCTGAAACGACTGCGATCAACATGGACGCCAGGATCAAAAGAATCGTTCGGGTCATGGCTCCTTTCTCCCTTCGTGGTACTCTCGAGAGGGGTAGCCACGACGAGTGCTCTTCCTCGTCGTGGGTTTTTGGAATCTGAAGAGAAGCCCACCGCGAATCAAACCACCGATTCGGCGTGGCTCGTTCGCACTACGGCGCTCAGATGCTACTGCGGCTTCTGCACCGGCGGATTCACGGTTGTTTTCTCGCCGATGAAGTCCCAGCTCAGCGCCCGCGTGACTTCTATGCGGCTAAAATACCCCAGCGGTCCGCGAACACGTCTCTGGAATCGTCCCTCGACTGTAACCCGAAAGGGTCGCGGATCGAGCCAAAGGCGTGTGTCCTCGACTCCCGCAACAAATTCGTCGGGCTGTGCGTCTGACTTATACCGTATGATGACGCTACGGGGACAGCCCTCGCTTCTAATCGCGGTCAAATGTTGGGTTGCCCGAACATAGCCAGTAACCACGACGATCTTGCCATCGTATTTCCTCTCTGATTTGAGCAGCGCGCAAACATCCATAGCCTTCTCTTGGCTCGTGGCTGAAAGGACCGAGAGCAATATGGACGCGAGGACCAAAGGAATCGTTCGGGTCATGGCTCCTTTCTCCCTTCGTGGTACTGTCGAGAAGTATCTACGCTTTGACGGGCAGCTTCCTTGACAGCATTTTGCCGTAGAGTCTCCCTATCCGCCGATTTCGCCCAACTGTTATTCCAGACTACGCTCTCAGAACCACCAGCTTCACTGACCGAAGATTGAACCCCATACGCTTCCCTTTCTACAGAGTCAACAATCGCCCACCTGTTCCGTTCCGACATGTGTATGGGGCGGGTCACATGAATTCCCTCATGGCCAGCCTCCGCAGCCGCCTCGACGCCGGCATCCGTTTTGTACCCAGCCGCCTGGTACAGGGCAACGCCATCGTCGAGAGCCTTCCAATCCACCGTGATCTGCTTGCCGAAGGTTTCCATCGGCCCTTTGGTTCGGGTTTCTCCAAAGTTGACGATGACGCCGTTCTTGTCTCCTCTACTTCCGATTGCGTCCAGAGACTTTTTCAGTTCAGCGTACTGTTTCGAGTCTTTCGGAAGCGCCCTATCAACCACCTAAGCAAGAAGCCTGCCAAAAGACACTCGATACCGAAGCCGATGACGAGGAATATATCGAAGAACGTATTCGATCCCGGCGCAAAAGTGATCCCCCCGTAGTCGAAGAACAAGCGAGTCATTCTCTCGGCGAAGTAACGAGCGCCAGGATCATAGTAGATCAACAGATTCAGGAGACCAGGAAACCTCCCATGCCTCCAGATCAAAACCAAAGATGCCTTGAAAGCAAGTCCCACTACCAGGAATGCCATTGGTAATCGCCTGATGTTCATGACTCCACCTAGTGCGCGACACGGGGCGCATTGTTTGGACCGATGGGACCGTAAAGTTGTTTCCGCATTCGGTTTTCCCACGCAAGCGCTTCGGGGTTTGTGCGGTCGAGAGACCTACCGTTGATGCTCCCCCAAGCATGGCCGAACTCGTGCCAGGCCATAACTTCGCCCGTAAAGGGATTGACCCTCGAACGAGGATCTTGATTCTGACCGCCAAATCGCCCAGCGCCAAGGATGGTGTTCGGATTAAGGACTCCGGTGGCTACATCCGCCTGCGCTGGATTAACGAGGACCAGAACATTCTGGTTTCCAACTTCGCCCTTTTCGTAGGTGACGGCTCCGCCTTGGTTGCTCAAGTCTTTGGAGGTTGGCCCAAACTCCACGACGTTTTTGTTTTGCACCAAATTCGCGAGATCATGTGACGTGTCGCTTTGCTTCATGAAGTCACCGACATCGCCTTTGATGCCGACAAAGTAGCGCGTTTTGTCGCCGTCTTTTACCTCGTTGATGTAAAGGTTTGACGCTGCCTTGTCATTCCCTAGCGACTTCTGCAAGAACTCAAGCCCTTTCTGGCGTTCCGCCGCGCACTTCGTGGGGTCACTACCACTACATAGGAGTTCGACGGAGTTCCCTGTCGGATCGATGAATGACAGCGGATTGTTCCTGACGTAGCTGTACAAATTCCAGCTCTGCGGGTCTGCTATATGTTGATCGAGAAGGGGAGGGTCGGGACTCATGAAGCGCCCGAGGTTGGAGCCGAAGTACCGCGCCCCGAAATTGTCGTTGCCGGTTTCGGAGTCGCGTTCTTTGCCGGTGAATTTGTAGTTTTGTGGGCAGGTATTCACGTAGTTTCGCTCGCCGCCGTACGGGTAGAAGTCGGCGTCATAGCATGTGGCACCACTGGCATCCGTGATGATTCGAGACGAGCCTAAATCGTCGGAGAAGTAATAGTACACACTGCCGCTCGCGTTCCGCCGCGCACTCCGCTTTCCGGCAAAGAAGATATACTCGTTCAGCATGTTGCCGGAAAGGTCTGTTTCCAACGAGGCGTCACTGCCCGTCCCGTACCAATACAGCGTGCCGTTCGACTTCTTCACGCGCTTGCCGTCGCCGTCGTAAGTATACGTCACGCTGCCGGGGGTGACCGAGGTTTGCCGGTTCTCGCCGTCGTAGGCGTAAGCGCCGCCCACGCCGTCGCTGGTGGTATTCCCCGCGGCATCGTAGCCGAGGGCGTTCAACCGGTTCGTGGCCGTGGCGCTGAGGTTGAGTTGCGGCACCGTACAGGGCGCGTGCGTCGAGGGCTCGGTGATCGAGTACAGGTTCCCCCAATTGTCGATGGTGAAGTTCTGTCCCCAGCAATATTGCCCCGTGGTGGCCTGCGTCTTCGCCTGGTAGATGCGGTTCAAGGCATCGTAGGTGAAATTCTGGGTGCGGTCCGAATTCAGAACGTTGGCGATCTGCATCACGTTGCCGTTGTTTCCCCCGCCGGTATTGAAATTATAACTCAGGTTCATTCGCTGCCCACCCGACGCCGCAACCACGAGGGTGGTGGGCTGGAGGCGGTTGCTGTAGCTGTCAGTACGGGTGATGCCGCTGCCCAGGGTAAGGGTATTGAGCGCGCCGTGGGCCCAGTAAGCGGCGTTGTTGGCGTAAGTGATCCCGTGCGCGGTGTCCACCGCCGAGACCGGGCGCGACACCCCGTCCGGAGTGTAGGACAAAACGCTGCCCGTTGGGTAAGCCACGGCCCCCAGCGAGCCCGCGTCGCGTCCTTTCCATTCCTCTTTATCCATGGGTTCCCTCCCGACTCGACGATGACCTCAAGTCCGCTCATCTACGGATTGGCGCAGAGCAATTGGCGGACGGCTTGCTGTCGGTTCAGCCCACATGATGATGTGGGGTGCATTATATACGGTAACATCACAATGGCGGTTCCTTTCTCCTTCCGGAGCTCCTACAGCCAACGCTTTCCTGGTGAATGGTGGGGATGTCGAGGAGGGCCGCAACAACGGCGCCTCCATTGTTCCCACGCTCGACTCCATCCAGGAATTCCGGCTGATCACCAGCTCGTTTGACGCCGAATACGGCCGCTTTTCTGGCGCCATCGTCAATGTCATCACCAAGGGCGGCAGCAACGATTTTCACGGTCCCGGTCTGAACAACTGGGATTTCTCGCTCCACAAGACCACGCGGATCACGGAGAGAATGTCGGCAGAGTTCCGGGCGGAGTTCTTCAACGTCTTCAACCACGCGCAGTTCGGCAACCCGTCGGGCAACTTGGCCTCGGGTAGTTTTGGAAAGGTGACCGGGGCGCGAGAGCCCCGGATCGGGCAGTTGGCTTTGAAGTTTTACTTCTAGACCCCGAGCTTTCGCTCGCTCTCCGGCGGTGCAGGACGCCCTGTCCTGCACCGCTTCCCCCTCG
>JALHUF010000134.1 GCA_022866195.1 Terriglobia bacterium | reverse complement strand
CTTGGATGTTAAAAGAGGAAACTCCGAAAGGAAGATTCATTTCGACAGTTCGACGCAGTGGACCAAGGGGAAGAAGCCCATCGACATGAGCGAATTCAAAGAAGGCTCGGACGTGATTTGCCTGGGCAAGTACGATGAGAAAGACGAGTTCCACGCCACGCGCATCGATCTGCGGCGGTAATTGGGCTTCGTTTTCACCCCCATTGCAGGCGCGGCGGCGACGCGGCTGAAGCCAGTGCACCGCTGACTGCGAGGGCCGGCAGGGCAGAGTCGCCTTGGGGCCGGGAGCGAGGCAGTGTTTAAGAAACCCCAGCGCCTGCTGGGGGTGTGACTTTTGGCCGGTGGTCGCGGCGACGGGAACCCGAGCCGTGGTGTACGGCGCGTCCGCCAAGGGGAAGCGGGCATCATCCAGGCATAGTGGGGCATTTGTCCAAGGTGCTCGCTCGCCGCGGGGAAAACCTTTGGACAAACGTCAGCGCAGATCCTCCATCATGATCATGGGCCCGCTGCTGTCCAGCGGAATTTCCACTCTCCTGTTGTGCCTTTCCGTGCTTGACGCGCCGACTTTACCAGCACGTTGATGTTGTCGCGAATGCCAGTCCGGCCGCCGGTAAGGCACCCGTGTATACGGGCAAGAGCAAATAGCTAGGTTGCACGCGCCTCGTGACCCGGAAAGCGCAGACTCGGACTGCCGGGGCTGGCGAGAGTGTATCTCAAAGGAGGTGTGATATGTCCTCCCGGCGATGCTCACAAGTACTTGGCGTAGTGCTCTGCCTGGCCGCCGCCAACTTCGTTAGGGGGGCGCAGGAACCAAGCCTGCGCGATGAGCCCAACCTGACGGACGAACAAAAAGAAGCATTCCTGCTGAACGCTCAAGTGGTGAACAGCGTGCAGATCAGCAAAGGCATCACTCATCCCTGGCGGCTGACGCTGAGCGACGGCACGCTGACGCACGACGCCGCCTTTGTGAACATTAATGTTAGTAAGCCATACTGGAAGGGCGCGGATGAACGCGCCGAGATTGGCTTCCGGGATACGTACCACTTCAACATAGCTGCCCGTAAACTGGCCGAGCTGCTTGGCCTGGGCGACATGGTACCGGTGACGGTGGAACGCAAATGGAAAGGTGAACGGGGGGCTCTGAGCTGGTGGATCCCCTGGAAGTGGGACGAGGAGATGCGCCGGAAACTGAGGTTGCCGCCCCCCGATGTGGATGCTTGGAACAATCAAATCTATAGGGTGCGCGTGTTCACCGAGCTTGTCTACGATACCGACCGAAACCTCGGAAACCAGCTAATCACCGAGGATTGGAAGCTCTGGATGATTGACTTCACGCGCGCCTTCCGCCTGTACCACGATCTGAAAGAGACCGCGGGGCTTACGAACTGCGACCGCAAGTTGCTGGAAAAGCTGCGCCAGTTGGACAAGACGGAACTCTTGGCGAAAACCAAGGGGCAGCTCAGCAAGGGGGAGGTGGAGGCGGTGATGGCGCGGCGCGATAAGATCGTGGAGCATTTTCAGAAGCTCATCGCCGAGAAGGGTGAGAACGCGGTCCTGTACTGACCGGCACGGAGATGCGCGGCATCCTGAAGCGGCTGCCGACCGCCGGGCCGCGCGCCAGAACCTGACGCCCGAGGAATTCACCAAATTGGAGGAACGCGGCGCGCTCATCGCGTCAGGTCCTCACCCCCGGCGAAGCGATGACCGCGATTTCGCATCCTGCCTTGATCCTGACGGGCATTTCTACACCCACCAGAGCCTTTACCGGCCTTGACGCTCCTCCCTTTGTCGCCAACTAGCCAGGGTTTAACGGCGCCGTGACAAGTACTCTGCGACGTTCTGGGCCTTCCAGAGGAGTGCGGGATGGCGGGCTACACGGGCGGCGACCTCAGGGTATTCGGCGAAAAGCAGTTCGGGTTGGTACCTTCCAACAGCTAGGGCGTCGAGGTAGGGCTTCTCCCTCTCGTGGTCGAGTGCAGCTTTGAGGAGGGGCTGAACCGCAGTCACCATCTCGTCTGCCGAT
>JALHUF010000012.1 GCA_022866195.1 Terriglobia bacterium | reverse complement strand
TACCACCTGAGCTACCGCGGCACGAAGTTGTATGGCGATAGCGGGGAGGAGCTGGCGTCAGGCGGCGCCTGCCAGGCGCAACCGCCGACGCTCCCGATTCATCGGGACGCTCTACCACCTGAGCTACCGCGGCACGAAGTTTCATTCTCGGCCGGAATCTCGCTCCTGTCAAGAACACGAAAGGGCAATTCTCAGGGTCGCGGCTCCTCGTCGGGCAGGTCGAGCCGCGCGATGCCGTGTTGAATGCCTGCGTAGGGGTAAACGGCCACCTCAACATCGCCGCGATGTTCGCGTTTCAGCCTCGCCAGGACTTCGCCCCAGGACCTGAGCCCCACTGCCTCCGGGGGGAAATAGGGATTGTCCAGTTCTCTCGCCTGGAGATATTGCGAATAAAGCAGCACTTGGCGGGCCTGGGGGAATCTGCGCTTGCGGGACGCGCGCTGGGCGAAGTACGACTTGCCCTGGTTGAACCGCGCCTCATCCAGGTAGTGCCAGGCGAACTCGCCCATCGGATTCTGGTTGATGACGACGATACTGCCGCCATCCTTGAGTCCGCGAATTCCCCAGCCGAAGTGCTCGTGCAATTGCGACCCTTTCGGATAGGCGTTGACCACTACAATGTCGGCGTTGCGCGCGAACTCGGTAGCCAAATGATTTACCGCGTAGCGAGCCGCGCGATGGTGCGCCTCGACGATGTCGCCCGCTACCACGTGGACGGGCCGCCGGTCCTGGTTGTAGACAATCTGAACACTGAAGTCCACGCCCACGCGCCGCGCGGCCTCGATCATGTCCTGACGTTGCTCGTTCTCCCACATGCGGATGATCGGAACACCATCCGGCCCTCGCAGCGGGCGCGGCGCCCGCCGGATCTCCTCGTGCATGTAGCGGATACTTTTCATCCCGGCCACCCCGGGCAGGATCAGTTTGGGGCCGCCGCCGTAGCCGGGTGTGCCGTGCGCCTTGAGCCCGCTCAGCGTGATCTTCACATCCGCCTGGTGATAGTAGGTGTTAACCAGCAGCGTGTTGCCTGCCCGCGTCTGGCCTAGATCCACCAGGTTTTCCCAAATGTTGTGGTTGATCCAAGGATGACGGCGGACCGTCGCCTCGCCCAGCTTCTTGGCTACTTCCATCCCATTCATCTGGTAGTGGGCGCCATAGGCGGTGACGAACAGAATGTTCTCATCGCGAATTCCGGCCAGCCGCAGCTCGGCGAGGACGTGTGGGACAATCTCGTAGGTGGGCGTGGGACGGGTCAAGTCATCGAAGGCAATGGTGACCGTGCTTTTGCCCGCGGCTATTTCCCGCAGGGGCTTCGTGGCCACAGGATTGCGAACGCGCTGTTCTAGTTCATTCGCCGTCAGAACAGGCGCCAAATGCCCCTTCATATGTTGAACCGATATGTGCCAGTGCGCGGGGAATTCGAACTTTTCTAGCTGGTCGCCGAACCATTCGTGAGTGCGCAGATTAAGGTTCTGGGAGGAGGCCCCCAGGGCCGGTCTCATCACGGCGCCGGCGCACACTGAGCTCAGGAACGTGCGGCGGGAAATCATGTCAGTGGCTCTTGGAGGCGGTCAAAGCAGTCTCTGCAAACAGGCTTCTTCGCGCACCATCTGCGGCTCGCCGCCAAGCCCATCCGCGGCCCGCGGCGCGGCAGGACTCAGATATGGTTAATCGCTTTCCCAATCTTCAGGCGGGAACTCGATGCCCCAGAAGCGATGGGGTTCCACCCATTCCAGGCCGACGCGGCCCTCGTTCGGCGTGTTCGGTTGGCCGACCCAGACGACCTGGAACTGCGCTACACGGTTCTTGTCCTTGGTGCGTACGGAAAGCTCTTGTCCGAGGTTGAGGTGATAGGAGGTGCGGACCGACAATCCGTGTTTACTGATCGTGACCGTCTCGGTCTCTTCGGCGAAGTTGAAGGCGTCCGCATCCGCGCCGCTCAGAACAATGCGCGCCTGATGCGGGACGCGGCCCGTGCGGCGACGCTTGGGTGTTTCGTTGGTGGGCATCGGGTGCAATCCTCCCGGAAGACGACAGCCTGCTGATGAGGCATAGCAGGACAACCAAGTCCCTCTAGCGCAGCGAGGTATCGACCTCGTGGAGCCAGTCGGGGCGTCTCAGGACTTCGCGCGGCCTGGAACCGTCCGGCGCGCTCACAATGCCATCTTTCTCCATCAGGTCGATCAGGCGCGCGGCGCGGCCATAGCCCAGCCGCAGGCGGCGCTGCAGCAGCGAGGTGGACGCCTTGCCGGACTCGACCACGATCCGGACCGCCTCGTCGTAGACCTCGTCGAGCTCCTCGATATCTTCCTCTTCCTCCAGCGTCTCGCCGTTGCGGTCTTTCTCCCGGAACGACTTCAGGAATTCTTCATTGTATTGCGGCTGCGACTGGGATTTCCACCAGTCCACTACCTTGCCGATTTCTCTTTCCGTGACCAGCGGGCCGTGCAGGCGGAGCAACCGGGCGCTGCCGGGGGGCATGAAGAGCATGTCGCCGCGGCCCAGCAAGGCTTCAGCGCCATTGGAATCCAGGATGGTGCGCGAGTCCACCTTGGAGGCGACGCGGAAGGAAATACGCGAGGACATGTTGGCCTTGATCAGTCCGGTGATGACGTCCACCGAGGGGCGCTGGGTGGCCAGGATGAGATGGATCCCGACGGCCCGCGACATCTGGGCCAGCCGCGTGATCGACTCCTCCACTGTCTGCGGCTCCACCATCATCAGGTCGGCCAACTCGTCGATGACGATGACGATGTAGGGCAGGGGATGTTCTCGCTCGCCGCTGGTGTCAAAAAGATTCAGAGTCGAATCCGGTTCAAAAATCTTGTTGAACTGTTCGATGTTGCGCACCCCGTGTTCCGCCAGCTTCTTCAGCCGCTCTTCCATTTCGATCGTCGCCCGGCGCAGGACGTTGGCGGCCTGTTTGGGTTCGGTGACGATGGGCGTGTACAGGTGCGGAATACCTTCGTAGAGGCCCAACTCCAGGTGCTTCGGGTCAATGAGGATGAACTTCACATCCTCCGGCGTGGACTTATAGAGCATGGAAATGATCATCGAATTGATGGCCACGCTCTTGCCGGAGCCTGTGGAGCCGGCAATCATCAAGTGGGGCATCTGGGTGAGGTCGCCGATCTTCATTTTTCCCGTGATGTCTTTGCCCAGGCAAAGGCTCAGCTTGGAGGCCGAGGCGGCGAACTCGCTGCACTCGATCAGCTCCCGCAGATGAATAGTTTCGCGGTGGAAGTTGGGCACCTCGATGCCCACGGTGGACTTGCCGGGAATGCGCTCGATGAGGATCGATTCCGCCTTCATGGCCAGGCACAGATCATCGACCAGGTTGGTGATGCGGCTGTACTTGATCCCCGCTTCCGGTTTGAACTCGTAGGTGGTGACGACGGGTCCGGGATGGATCTGCGTCACAGCGCCGGTCACGGCGAACTCGCTGAACTTCTCCGTCAGGCGCGCGGCGCGCTCCTTGAGTTCCTCCTCGTCGATGCCCTGCTCGCCTTCCGGAGGACGCAACAGCGTGGCGCTGGGCAGCGTGTAGGCGTGCGGGCCGCGCCCTACGATTCTGGGCGGCGGAGGAGCGAGTTCCGTTTCCAGCCCGCTCGTGCGGAGCGCCGGATCGGCCAGAGGCTTCACCCGGAACGATTCCGCGAGCTCGGTGGCCGCGGTTGGGGGAGTGACGGTCTGAGTGGCCGCGGGCCTGCCCGCCACAACGGCAGGCCCGACTGTTGCCGGCCTAGTCCCCACCCGCTGCATGACCACCGGTTGCTTACCGAGCAACCGCGCCCGCTCTACCTGTCGCTGCATACGTTGGCGTTGCCTTGCCTCCTGCCAGGCGCTCCAACGCGCCCCCAGCGCCTTGAGAGAGGCGAGTCGGGCCCCCAGGAACTGCGCCGCGGCGGAGAAAGAAAACCGGGTGACCAGGAACAGCGAGGTCAGGAAGAGCGCACCTGCCACGATTGCCGCTCCCAGCGGGTTGAGGGTGTGCACCAATCCGGCGGCTAGGAGGAAGCCGGCCAGCCCGCTGCCCCGCACCAGCCCGCCGACCGGCGGAGTGTAAGGAAAGAGGTCCAGGAGGGAGGCCAGTGAACCAGCCAGCAGCACCGTGCCCACCGCCTTGGTCCAAGGCGCTTCAAAGGAACGCCCTAGGAGCAGTCGTGTTCCCACCACAAAGAGCGTCAGGGGGACAAGGTATGCCACCCAGCCGAGTGCTTGGTAGAGCAAGTCGGCGGCGTAGGCGCCCACCAGCCCAATCCAGTTATGGACGGTAGGGCCCTCCACCGTGGAGGTGTGAAGGGAAGGGTCGCCGGGGAGGTACGACGCCAGGCTCAACAGCAGCAGCAGCCCGGCTACTCCCAGCAAGAAGCCCGTGAGCTCGCAAAGCCGGCGCGGGCCGAGCAGCGACGATTTGGAATCGGGAGCAGACGACGTACCGTCTCGATGCTTCGGGGGCGGGCTGGGTGGGGAAGGCATCTTGGGGCCTCTCTCAAATGAACCGGCGCCCTCATGAACAGGTTCCAGGTGTCAGGTTTCGGGTGTCGGGAAAGATTCGCCCGACACGCATAGCTCAGCACCTGGCACTTAGGTGTGACGCACTCCCCATCCGAGGAGCAATACTACCACGCCCAGTGCCACGCGGTAAACAACGAAAATCTTGAATGTCCCCCGCTCCAGGTAGCGGATCAACCAGGCGATGACCAGATACCCCGAAATCCCCGCCACCAGGATGCCGACTAGAAAGGGCAGCCGCATCTCCGGCGGGATACCCTGATGGAGAAGTTCCACGCCCTTCTTGAGCGCGGCCCCACCAATGATGGGGGTGGACAGCAGGAACGAAAAACGGGCGGAGGTTTCGCGGTTCACGCCCCGGAAAAGGGCAGCCGTCATCGTCGCGCCGGAGCGCGATACCCCGGGGATGACTGCCAGCGCTTGAGCCAAGCCGACCAGGAGCGAATCCACCAGGTTGACCTGCCTAAGGGTCGTCTTCGGGGTTTTCCCATGTTCGCCCACCCACATGAGCAGCCCAACCACAATCAAAGCGGTGGCAATCAGCTCCGGGCGACGGAGCTGATTCTCGGCGGCGCTTTCGAAGAACCATCCAGCCAGTCCCGCGGGAACGGTGGAGATTGCCAGGAACCAGAAGAGCCGGCGATTTTCGGCAGTTTGGGGGTTCTCGGCCGGCCCGAGTCCTGACGCGGCCGAAAGCATGTCTACCCAAGGGCGCCAGAAATAGGCCAGCACGGCCACCAGCGTCCCGACGTGCAGGGCCACGTCATACGTCAGTCCCGGATCCTTCCACCCCAGCAGCCAGGGGAAAAGCGCCAAATGGGCGGTGCTGGAGATGGGAAGGACCTCGGTGAGGCCTTGCACTATAGCTAGAACGATGGCTTGGTAGAGAGGCATACGATTTTGGATTTTAGATTTTGGATTTTGGATTACCGCCGAGGCTGATCGGCAGGCCTCCCTCGGGAGCGGAGCGTTTTGATAGAAGCAACTGTCAGTGCCACGATCTCGTTCGCTTCCTTCTTGAGCGCCGCCAATTGAGCGGATGGGACGACGCCCGAGTCACTGAGCAACTCCATCCAATAGATGCATTCATCTGCTTCTTCCTCAACGACGCCCAACTTTGCCGCAACATCAACAGTTTATCTGCCACGACACGCCGCCCGATAGTTGGCGCCCACCGGCGTCCCGGCCCTGAGGAATTGCCGCCCCAGCACATTAGCACTGCGATTGCGCGGTAACGTCTCCACGCGCCGCAACACTTCTAATGCGAACTTCTTCGTTCGGTTCTTGAACGTCTGCTCATCCATGCTGTGGCCCTATGCCTTGAACGGAGGTGCCTGGCCGGAGTGACGACTCCAAAAGTCCAGAGTCGAGAGTCGCCAATCCAAAATCCAAAATCTAAAATCCAAAATGACCCGTCCCGAATCCGAGACCCCAAATCAGACTTCCAGGATGACCGGCAAGACCATGGGCCGTTT
>JALHUF010000011.1 GCA_022866195.1 Terriglobia bacterium | reverse complement strand
TGATGTCACCGACGAGCACCTCGGCGCCGAGCACGCGGTCCTTGTGGTAGCCCAGGCCGGTCAGCACGCCCAGGTCGCCGTTCATGACACCTCGGTCGTAGTCATTGCGCGTCTGAATCACGCGGTCGCCGACACGAAACACCTGCATGCCGACATCGACCGACTGCCCCGACGGGTTGAACCGTTGCTGGAGCTGCGCGTTCAGGTCTGCCGTCGACCCAGGCACGCCAGGCGTCATTTCCGGGATTATCCCACCGGGGAATCTGACCAGAGCGGCGGCGTTGAGGGCCGCAGGCGAACCCGCAGCCGTGATGGGGCCCAGTTTTGCCAACTCCTCCGCCGAGAAGTTGCCCTCGAGCATCGAGTTCGTCCCCTGGGTTGGAACCGTCGCCCGTAGCAAGCCGGTATCAAGGACTTGGTAGTAGTACTCGAAAGCGGAGAAGAAGAACAGCTTGTCGCGGTTTTTGTTGAAGCTGGTGCCAGGAATCAACACCGGACCGCCGATTTGGCCCTCCGGGTAATAGTACTTATTCCCCGGTTTGGGTTGGACCGGGGTTTGTTGAAGGAATAGCTTGTCATTGGCGTTCAGCTTGTAGTTGCGGAGCGAGAACATGGCGTTGCCATGGAACTGGCTGCCCCCCGCCTTGGTCACCGTACTGATCACGATGGGACCCTTCTGGGTCTCAGCGCTGTAAGACGTGGATACCTTGAACTCTGAGACCATCTCCGCATTCGGGTTGACGGGCGTGTCGCAGTTGCAGCCCGGATCGGAAACGTGTGCCCCGTCCGCCGTGATGTCCAGCGAATTGCCGGGCAGCCCATAGTAGGAATAAGCGTTGTTCAGCGGGCTTTGGCTGCCGGCGTCGCCGTTGGCGTTGATGCCGATCACTTCACCGGAGAAGTTCGCCGCGTTCCGCGTAGTGTTTGAGATGCCGAAGCCCGGCATGATCTTGATGAACTCGGCCGCGTTGCTGCCCACCTGGACGAAGTTTGTGAGCTGTTTGGTGGTGAGCGTTTGCGACCTCTCGCCGGAGTCCAGCGTTGAGATTAACTGGACTGTACCGGTAACCTCAATGGTTTGGGTGGCTGCGCCAATCGTGAGCTCGACGTTCAGATTGCGTTTCTCGCCGCCCAAGATGGCCAGCCCTGTCGCCTGGTAGGTTTGGAAGCCCTGCGCCGAAACTACCACCTTGTACGTCAAGTTGCCGACAGCGACGGAAGTGAAGCTGTAGTAACCTTCTGCGTTGGTCACCGTCTCGCGCGGCGAGGCCGATTGCTCGTTAATCAGTTTCACCGTCGCATTCGGCACGACCGCGCCCGAAGGGTCGCTCACCACGCCCGTCAGCGTGGCAAATAGCGATTGTGCCTGTAACTGCGTGGCGGGTAGTGCCAGGAGTGCGAGTGCGACGAGGAACTTCATCAAGTTCTTCATATCTCCTCCTTGGAGGAATCATCTCTAAACTGTCGGTAAACACCTACCTTGGCCCTAACGGATTAGGGGAGTGTAGATGCACGTTTGTGAGACACCCAACCACCCTGCTTCCTCACTGAATATGCAGAAAAACAGGCAGCACACTTCTGCCCGAACCTAGTTTCTTCTAAGTATTCAACCCAGGAAATTGTAACTACCCGACGCGCCAAGAATGCATGATTGTTGATCCATAAAACAAGTTTAAGTCTGTTAGGTAACAGTTACATCGGACATAAGTACTGTGTTTTGTGTGTATTAGTCGAAATCGCCTCAACGCTGCCTCGGCACGTTACACATTACCGGGTTGCCCAGGAGTAGAGTTGGTGGTATATTGCCCCCAATCTGGGTAGGGACCATGCAACGCTCTGTCAGTCGCCAGGAAGAGAAAGCCGAACTGGAGGCAGTCCTCGCTTCGGAGGCTTTCGCCAAGTCGCAGAATCTAGCGAGACTCCTCAGTTACCTGTGTGGCAAGTACTTTGATGGCCGTGCGTGCGACCTGAAGGAGTACAACATCGGAGTTGAGGCGCTGGGGCGCCGCGCCGATTTCGACCCCACTACCAACTCCATCGTTCGCGTCGAGTTACACCGGCTTCGTGAAAAGCTGAAAAAATATTACGAGACCGAAGGCCTTTATGACCCGGTTGTCATCGTCCTTGAGCCTGGCAACTACGCCCCACACTTCCTAGCCCGCCCAGAAGTTCCGACGCAGCTCGCACCCCAGGGGATCACCCCTTCCAGCGAGAGCGCGGAGAAGCTGGGTGAGGAAACCGAGCAAACCGGCCCGGAGCGTGTCCCCCAATCCTTTTGGCAGTTGACAAAGCGGACCCTTACCTCGCCGCCTGCTTGGCGCGGGCGAAGACTGCGCCGCTTCCTAGTGCCCATGCTGGCATTCATTCTCGTCGCTGCAGTCACCCTTGCATGGAAAGCGGGACTTGTGAAGTTCCAGGCTGCGAATTCCGGCGTCCTCGGCCTTGAAGGCGAAAAAGTGGCGGCTAGCGACGAGCCCGGACAGGTGCTGCGGATTCTTTCCGGCTACTCGAAGAGCCAGTACATCGACCACGCGGGAGAGGTCTGGGGCCCAGACCGCTATTTTTCGGGCGGCACGGCGCTGGGCGGGACACCGCAGTTTATCGATCGTACAACGGATCCCACGCTGTATCAAAACTGCCGTTACGGCGACTTCAGCTACGACATCCCTTTGAAGCCGGGAGTGTATGAGCTCCGGCTCTATTTTGCGGAGACCATTTACGGCCCAGGGTCTCTGGCTGGCGGAGGTGAGAGCAGCCGCATCTTCAACGTGGAGTTGAACGGCAGGCCGATCCTCAGCGAATTCGACCCCTTGGCCGATGCGGGTGCCAACAACACCGCCGATGAACGCGTTTTCACCGACGTGACCCCGGCTCCCGACGGGCAACTCCATTTGCGATTCTCCCGTTACGAGGGCACGGGGTCCCCGCAGGACCAACCCATTCTGAACGCGCTGGAAATTGTGCCGGGGACCCCCGGGAGAATGCGTCCGGTTCGAATCGTGGCCCAGAACAACTCTTATACGGACCGCAGCGGCCAGGTTTGGAGGCCCGATGTTTACGCGAGCCAGGGGAGATTGGTTCTCCACAACCGGCCGGTGGGGCAGACTGCGGATCCCGGCCTCTATTATGGGGAGCGTTTTGGCCATTTCAGTTACGCCATCCCGGTGGCCACCGGACGATACACTCTGACTCTACACTTTGCTGAAACCTACTTCGGGCCGCAAAATCCCGGCAATGGAGGCGCCGGGAGCCGCCTGTTCGACGTCTATTGCAATGGCGTGCGGATACTGCATGAGTTCGACATTTTCAAAGAGGCCGGCGGCGCCAACCGCGCGCTGGTCAAGACCTTCCATAATCTCGAACCCAGCCCTCAGGGCAAGCTCCTTCTGACTTTCGTGCCGGTAAAGAACTACGCCTTTGTGAATGCCATCGAAGTGAGTAGCGAGGAATAGCATCTCTGCCGCCAATTCTGTGGGTCCCCTTCGTTCACACGTATCGAACTCTCTGTATCACCCCACAGCCAGAAATCAGGTTGGTCCTCGCTCAAATTAGGGACTTCATTCTCGAAGGCCCTCCGACGACAGGCTAGAGGGTCCCCAGGCGTTTCAGCAAATCGGCACAGCCGTGCGCCGTCGTCATGCACGCTTGTTGACCCTCCAGGACGTGTCGCGCCTGACACAAGCTTGGGGGGACCCGGTTCGAGCAATCTTCCTCGTTGGTGTCCTGACGGGGTTGCGGATCGGTGAGTTGTTAGCTCTGTACGTGGAGGACGTCGATCTTTCCGATGCCATGCTGCATGTCCGCCGTGACGTATATCGAGGCCGCGTGGGAACCACCAAGGCACCAAGGAGTGCGCGCCATGTCCCATTGGCCTCGGCACTGATCCATGCAGTCAGGAAGTGGTTGGAAATCCGGCCGAAAGGTTCCGATTGGCTATTCCCAAGTAAAGCGGGAACTCCTTACCGGGATCGAAACTTACCCCGGAGGAATGTCTGGCCTGTCTGTGACGGGCTGGGGGTTCGACGATTTGGCTGGCACTCACTACGTCACACGTTCAGTACGTACAACGGCAACAATCGAGTCCCTGTGCCGGTGCTGCAAGCGCTGCTGGGGCATTCAAGCGCCGAGACCATCATGATCTACACGCACCCTCTAGAGGATGCGCCAATCTGTAATGGCAGATTGGGACGTGCCACGAATGAGTCACAGCAGCGGGTAAGGATATCGAGCCTGGGCGATCGTCATCCCGCGCACATCGATCCCAGAGAGATCGGCCGAGCCGATGCCGGTCTGCTCCGCAAGCAGTAGGTGGTTGTCGCACGTGTTGTAGGGCGGCGTGCCCCACGTGGCACGCGGATTGGAGTAACCCATCACGGCCACGCCCACGGCATCGGTCGAGACCGGATTCAGCCCCACAATCAACACGCCGGGCGTGGTCAGAGCCGGGTTCGGCGCCCAGGGGCCCTCGCCGCCGCTCATGGACGTGATGCCATCAATGACGGCGATGTGCACAGGCCGCGCACCGCTCAGATCCGCGATGACGCGTGGCACGCGCGCGCCCGCGTCCGCCGGCGCAGTCACATCCGTGCGCGCGCCGGGAGGCGGATTGTTGTCCCATCCCGTGTTGCCACTGCCGTGAATCCGCCCGCGGTAGCCAACCGCGTTCTCACTCACGGCGTCGGTGCCGTACAGCGAATTGGGCGTGGAGCCAACAAGGCATTTCGTGGAAAGCGTTACGCCAGCGGTGAGATGCTGCTTTAACTTGGCCAGCGAGATGAACACGTCGGCGTCCTGGTAGGAATGATTCAGCTCGAAATAACTGAACAGGTAGCCACCGCCGGGAACATTCATCTGGACGTAGGATGTGCCGTTGCCGAGGTTGCGCGTATTCTCCAGCTCGACGTTGCCGAGGCCCAGGAGCGTGTTGACGTCCCACTGGGCCATGGTGAGGACATCGCTGAGCGGGCTGAGAAAGCCCACGGAATCAATGAAGCGTACCTTCAGCGCCCCATTCTGAAAAAGCAACTCGGCAAGCGCGATGGCCGTGGCGCCATTTGTGATGAACGACTCGCCGGGAGGTAGGCCGAACTGATTCTCAAACGTGCCATCGTTGGTCAGGTTGATCTTCACGGTGACGGTCTTCCCATTGACGAGCGACCCAATGCCCCCAAGGAGGCTGAACGCCTCCGCCAGTGCTGGCTGTACACCGCTGCCGTAATCCTCGCAGGCGACAATGGCTACCGTCGCGTCGGCGCGAGGAGGGGGCGGTGGCAGCTGGACCACTTGATTTGAGCCGCTCCCGCAGGAAAGCGCCCACGGCGCTCCGGCAGCGAGCCCCACGCCCAGGCGAAGAAAAGATCGCCGGCTACAGGTGGGCCGTTTGCTCTTCGACATGCCCTGCCTCCTCTACAGTCTTATCCGATGTTTCCGTTCTGACCTCCCGGTGGCGGCAAGTATACAACCGTTTGCCTGATGGTGTGCCTTCACTGGGAATCTTTTTGCTCTTGGGGGGTCCGGCCGGTCTAGACGGGGGCCACTCCTCCCTCGCGCCAATCGGAAACCCGGAACCGCTGCCTTTCTGCACGGTATCGTCATATGCCTCTGCCCTGGGTTCTCGCTGGAGCGATTCCCTGCTATCAGGCTGTCCCTACCAAAAACTCCATCGGCGTTGAAATCGTTGATGTTATCTGTTTCTGCAGCTAAGCTTCCTTGCCCCCATGCGCAGCCTATTCTTCTCCCTATTTGTGATCCTCCGCTCATCCTTTCAAACCCGCGCCGCTCTGCAGGTGGAAGTTCTTGCCCTGCGTCATCAGATTAACGTATTACGGCGGTCGCATGGCGGGCGTGTTCGCGTGAACCGAGCGGACCGCCTGCTTTGGGTGTGGCTCTCCCGGCTCTGGTCTGGTTGGCGATCTTTCCTGGTCATCGTCAAACCGGAGACGGTGATCTCCTGGCATCGCAAGGGCTTTCGCCTTTACTGGACGTGGAAATGTAGCCAGGGTCTCCCTGGAAGACCCCAAGTGTCTCAGGAAGTGCGAGACCTAATTCGCAAGATGAGCTTGGCGAACCCGCTTTGGGGAGCGCCTCGCATCCATGGGGAACTGCTCAAACTGGGAATTGAAGTAACTCAAGCTACAGTCGCGAAGTACATGGCTCGCCGGCGAAAGCCGCCGTCCCAGAGCTGGGGCGCTTTTCTCAAGAATCATGTCAAGGAGTTGGCTTCTATCGACTTCTTCGTAGTGCCAACAGTCACCTTTCGAGTCTTGTTTGTCTTTGTGGTCTTGGCACACAACAGGCGACGTCCAATTCACTTCAACGTCACTGCCAACCCGACATCCGAATGGACGGAGCAGCAAATGCTGGAGGCATTTCCTTGGGATAGTGTGCCGCGCTATGTGCTGCGTGATCGCGATTCGATATATGGAGAGTCGTTCCGAAAGAGGGTCCAAGCGATGGGCATTCGTGAGGTCCTCACGGCCCCGCAGTCTCCCTGGCAGAATCCTTACGTTGAGCGCCTCATCGGGTCAATACGTCGGGAATGCCTCGACCACATCATTGTGTCGAGCGAATCATCTCTGCGCCGCATTCTGAAGTCGTATTTCCAGTATTACCAACACACGCGAACGCACCTATCGCTGGGCAAAGATGCACCGGAACCGAGAGCTATTCACCCACCGGGATTTGGTGCCGTGGTGGAGATCCCTGAGGTTGGGGGACTTCATCACCGTTACGAGCGCCGAGCAGCCTGAAGCGTTCCTCCGCGTACCGCAATCCCTAATTTCCTTGTGTGATTGACTGTTCAAGAGGAACTTGAGGACGGCTGCAGACCGTTGTCGCTGGCCGCCGCTTCGAGCATCAAGTCGTGTGCCGACGGCCGGGGGATCGATCGTCAAGTAGCCGAACAGGGAATCGGTAAAGCGTACTGCCGATTGTTTTCGTGCCGCGATCGAATTTCTGGTAGGGACAATGACGATTTTCGACCCTCATTGCGCCCGCTATTTATGCGCCTCCGGTGAAGGTGAAAAATGGCTATCTGTGACAACCGGGTTCGTGGTGACACCTTCCCGTTGCCGCAACCGCTTCCGGCGGTCCCATTGCCGACAACGAGCCGAACAGTACTGCGCATCCCCGCGGCGGGCCCGGAATCTCTTCTGGCATCGCTGGCAGACGGGCATGACAAAGGCGGGCTGTGTGGCTTTTTCAGTTCCCGCTTTCTGGGAGCGGACGCGATCCCAGCCCATCGCTTTATCTTGGCAGGCCGCCGAGCAGTACACTTCCGGACGATTCGCCGTCGTGTATCGAAAGCTCTGGTTCATGAGTTTCCCGCAGCCATCGCACTTTTCCGTAACGTACAGGCCGTGAGAACGAACGTAGGCGAGTTCTTGATCATTCAATTTCATCTGTGCTTCCGCCGGGCAGCTTCTTCCGGGGTCCAAACGCGAAGCGTGATCTTGTCGCGGCGAAGCAGGGCTCTAGGACTTCAAAGAACCCAAGTCGCGGACCTCGATGACCAGCCGGTTGCCATCCCCGCCGCTTCCCCGCGCGTTTTGAGCTATCTTCTCCGAAATTGCGAAGTAGGACTCCAGGGACTGCCGCAACTCGCGCGCGAAGGCGACAAACGCCGCTGGGTTGGCCGTGGCCTCCGCCTGTTCCACTCCCCGCCGCAAGCGATCCTTCAGGTCCGCCATTTCGGTTAATAGGTTTTCGGCGCTCAGGGTTTCTTTGTGCTGTTTGGCAAGCGCCAGTTTTTGGGGCAGGTGGCTCCGCTTATGCCGAAATAGCGCCGTGGTGGAAACGTGGAAGTGTTCCGCTATGTTCCGCAACGCACTTCCCGAGATTAGCTCTTTGTCGATCTCAGACAGTCCGCTACTCTTGCATACTGAACAGGTTTGGGGCATCTCGTTAGTCCTCTTCTCGTTCCGAAACAGAATCCGTCGCGTCCACGGTCAACAGACGGCAGTCGAGTCCTGTTTACAGGATGGCCGCCGTGCTCATGCTCCCGCAACCTCCATGAATCTGCGTAGGCGTCAGTGAGGCCACCGGGCCTAAACACCCCGTCAATCACCATTGGTAATCAGGTCAAGGCCGGCATCGGCCAGTTTTGCCAGGATGTCCGCCAACGGCGGGGCCGCGCAGCCGCCGGGATGTTCCACCCGCCAGCGCAAGTCTCTGAGATATGCCCGGTAGAATTTTCCCGCGCTGGTGACGACAGAGACGGGGGCCACCGCGAACGGCACGGCCTTGGGTTCATACCGGAGTATGCGGACGCCGGGTGGGAGCATGGCGGTCACCTCGTCGAGTGACGGAGGCTTGCTTTCGCGGTCCCGCATCATTTCGATGACCGCCTCACGGTCCCGGCGAATCTCGGCGAGCAACTGGTGGGCTTCGGGGTCATCGGCAGGGATGCGATATCTCAGCCGGTCACCGGAGAGGAATAACTCGCCGCCCAATTCCCAGAAACGGTCAAGTGGGCTTACCGACGTGCTCACAGTTCGCCTTCCTCGAAGCTGCTCACCCCGCCGAAGGTGCTCACACTCTCAGGTTGAGCATCTTCGTGCGAATGCTGAGTGGTATCCCCTTTGTTTTCAATGGCGGCCTCGAAGGTGCCCATATCTGATACACAGGGATGGGCACCTTCGGGGTGGGCATCTTCGGGAAGAGCCCATTCCCAGCCCGAAACGAAGCCGGATTTTTGCTTCTTGATCCGAAGTGCATCTGCCGCCCGCCGGACTGTGTGCCACGCCAACCCTGCTTGTGGTGCCTGTCTCCGAATCTCGCTCACCGCTTTCGGACCGTGCGCAAGGAATTCTTTCAGCCACTCCTCAGCCTCGCGCTGCTCAGACCGCTCCTCGCGCGAGTCAAGACCGCCCAGCACATCGTCAGCCCGCAGATTCACCGCGCCAAGTTCCCAGGCTATACGCGGAATGTCCAAGGCCACTTCGATTCGATAGGCAAGCCCGCCGGGGTCGTGAGCAAGATTGCCTTTGACGCGAACCATGATCCGCTTGTCGGGGTCATCGGCGTCCTCTGCGATTCCCCACACCGCACGCGCCGCCGCCGCAAAAGCAATGCTGCCCATCGCCCGATAGATGGCCGAGCCGCCGGATTTCCTCAGATGCGTCACTGCCAGGATTGCCACGCCTGTGCGGGCCGCCAGCTCGGCCAGGGGCGCGAGTAGTCCTCGCACCTCTGAATTGTTGTGCGAGTCTGCCGCACCGAGGTACGCGGAAATTGGGTCTATCACGATCAACCGCACGTCCGGGGTCTGCTTGATAGCGTCGTAAAGCGCGTCGATATCAGACTCAAGAGAAAATCCCCGCTCCGTCTGCTTCCCATCACGCAACAGCACGCGGACGGCTTTGAGCAAATGGACGCGCGAGACATCCGCGCCGGCCGCGTCCAGCCGGGGACGGATCGTGTCCTCTGGATCATCTTCTGCGCTCAGCATAATCACCGAGCCGCGCTCGGATGGCGCACCATCCGGGAACGGCTTGCCCGCCGTGATGCGGGCCGTGATGTCGATTGTGATAAGGCTCTTGCCCTTGTCCGGGTCGCCTACCATCAGGCTCAGCTTTCCTGCCGGAATCCTGTCGCGCCACACCCAACGCAGCGGCTTCGGCTGGATTGCGGCGAAGCACTCCAGCTTGGCTAGACGCTCAGCCGCGTCCGGTGGCGCGACAGGCGGGTA
>JALHUF010000133.1 GCA_022866195.1 Terriglobia bacterium | reverse complement strand
TTGACATTCAGGGTGGCGTAAATCTCGTCGCTATCAAACTGGAACTGGGCGCTCCATTGAAAGGTCGAGTCCTGATTCTCAAACACCCAGCCGAGGTGCCCGCCGCTGGCGTCCTTGGGGACGAAATCCGTCTCCACGGTGAAGTTCTTGGGCAGGGCTTTGATGTTGGGATAGAGGCTGAGCCGGTCAGCCAGCACCAGGCGGCCGGCGGGATTGAGCTTGGCAGCACCGCCGCGAACCTTCCAGTGCGGTGGCGCGGCGCCTTTGGACATATCGGTGTAATCGTCGTAGAAGACCGCCTTCTCTCCGGGCACGAAGTCCCGCTCTTCGTCGGATTGAGCCTGAGCCAGAGCCGGCATGGGCAGACTCAGGGCAAAGATTAGTGCAGCAACGAGTATCTTGATGTGATTCCACATGGAAATTCTCCTGCTCCTTTTGGAGAGCATAGGGTGGCTGGCGCAGAGCACAGATCTGCGATGCAGAAGCCAGCGCTTGACCGCAGCAGATTTGCTTCCCATCCCGGCATCGCTTCGCGGAGATGTCTTCGCGGTCAAACTATACCCCTGCGGCGGGAGTCTGGCAATCTGTCAAGTGACTAAGCACGAATTTCCCTGTATTTACGCACGGGTATGGTATTAAACACAGGCCGCCTTTTGCGATGAGGTCCAGCGCGTCGTTCGCGGCAGAGCGGGGCGGCGGCCATAGGGCCAGCAGGCTGTGTGCTACACGGAAATTCAAATCCTGCAAGGATGGGGAGGAACACCCAATGAGCGAGGAAATCACTCGGCGAGATTTTATGAAACGCGCGGCGGTGGCCACCGCTGCGACCAGCCTATCGATGGCGGGCATCAGCAGCCGCAGCGTGCTGGGCGCCAATGACCGCATCCGGCTGGGCGTCATCGGCACGGGGCGCCAGGGCATCGATAACATGCAGAACTTCATGCAGCACGGCGTGGAAGTGGCCGCTGTGTGCGATGTGTATCAACCCAACCTGGAGAAGGGCCTCAAGGCGGCCGGCGGCAAAGCCAAAACCTTCACGGACTTTCGCCGCCTGCTCGAAGAGAAGGACATCGACGTGGTCATCAATGCCACGCCTGACCACTGGCATGCCTTGCCTGCCGTCGAGGCCTGCAAGGCGGGCAAGGATGTCTATGTGGAGAAGCCCACCTGCGTCGCGGTAGAAGAGGGCAAGAAGATAGTGGAAGCGGCGCGGAAGTATAAGCGCGTCGTGCAGGTCGGCACGTGGCAGCGCTCCAACCTGCACTTCCAAAAGGCCGCGCAGGCGGTGCAGGACGGGCTAATCGGCAAGGTCACGTTTGCACGCACGTGGAACTACTCGAACATTTATCCCCAAGGGATTGGCAACCCGCCGGATTCCGATATCCCGCCGGGGTTGGACTGGGATATGTGGCTGGGTCCGGCGCCCAAGGTCCCCTTCAACTCGAACCGCTTTGGCGTGGGCGACCGCTGGTCAACCTTCCGCTATTTCTACGATTACGCCAACGGCTGGCTGGGCGACTGGTGTGTTCATCTGCTGGACATTGTCCACTGGGCGATGAAAGTCGACGGGCCCACCGCCGTCACCGCCTCGGGCGCGAAGTTCTACCTCCAGGACAACAGCGACACCCCCGACACCCTCCAGGTGACCTTCGAATATCCCACCTTCGTGTGCACCTACGAGAACCGGCTGTGCAACGGCAATTCGATGTACGGCCATGGATACGGGATCGAATTTCACGGCACCGACGGAACGATGTTCGTGGACCGCGAGGGATTCCAGGTCTATCCAGAGAAGGTGGAGTTCGAAAGGAAGCATCTGGGGCGCACTCCCGCCATGCAAATGGATCAGGTGAACGACGGGCTCCTCGATCACGTCGCCAACATGCTGGAGTGTATGCGGACGCGCAAGAACCCCGCCAGTGATATCGCGATCGGTCACCGCACCAGCAGCGCCTGCCTGCTGGGGAATGTGGCCCTGCGGAGCAAGGAACGCATTGTGTGGGACGTTGCCAACGAGCGCCTGGTCGGGGGAAGTCCGGCAGCCCAGAAGCTGCTCAGCCGCGAATACCGGGCCCCGTGGAAGCTGGTGGTTTGACCCTGTCCTGGCGGACGCTTTAAGGCAAGTATTCTGGGTGCCACTCGCAGGGGCGGGCCGCCGGCT
>JALHUF010000132.1 GCA_022866195.1 Terriglobia bacterium | reverse complement strand
TCTCCATGATTTCATTGCCCGCTCTGCTGTCGAGATTCCCCGTCGGCTCATCCGCCAGAACTATGGAGGGATTGTTCACCAGGGCTCGGGCGATTGATACACGCTGCTGTTGGCCCACGGAGAGTTCATTAGGCCGGTGGTGCATCCGGTCGCCGAGTTCCACCTTGCGCAGGGCGTCCTGGGCCTTTTCCACACGCTCCTGGGCCGGCGTCCCGTTGTAGATCAGCGGCAGCTCCACATTGTGCAGCGCGGTGGCGCGGGCCAGCAGATTGAAGGTCTGGAAGACGAAGCCAATTTCCTTGTTGCGAATGTAAGCCAGCTCGTCGTCCGAGAGCTCACTCACCAGGTTCCCGTTAAGCCAATAACGTCCCTGCGTGGGAGTGTCCAGGCAGCCAATCAAGTTCATCAAGGTGGATTTGCCGGAGCCGGAGGGGCCCATGATGGCCACATACTCCCCGCGCTCAATGTCAAAGGAAACCCCGCAGAGCGCTTGGACGGCGATGGCCTCGCCCATCTCGTAAGTCTTCCAGAGGTTCTCCGTCCGAATCATGACGCTATCCCGCGGCGTCACGTTTTCCTGCATGGAGGATGGAGCAACTTGTGATCCCATTGACACTTCTTTTCCCCCTCCCTCCGACCTTGAATTTTCCCGGCCGGTCAAGCTGGGCCCCGTCAGAGGCCGTTCCCACCGCTTCACGAACTACGCACTGGGCCCGCCAGCCTTCACGGCGCTGTTGTCCACCTTCACCTTAGTGTTGTTTTTCAAAGTCCGCAGGACGCTGAAGCTCCCCGTTACAATTTCGTCCCCGGGCTTGACGCCACTCAGCACTTCCATATCGGTCGTGCCCATAATGCCGGTCTCCACCGGGGTGAACACCGCGCGGCCGTTCTTCAAAACGAAGACCCCCTGGACTTCTTCCTTGCCTTTGTCCTTCTCCTTGCTGGAGCTGCTGGCGGGGGTGGATTGCGTTGCGGCAGCCTGGACTTTTCCCTGGGATTCTTTCCCCTTTCCCTTGCCCTCTTTCTCACTCTCCTCCAGGTCCCGCCGCATACGGACCGCCAGAGCCTGAATCGGGATGCTCACCGCGTCCTGACGCGTGGCGGTGGTGACCTTGGCGGTGGTGGAAAGGCCCGGGCGCAAACCCGGCGGGGGGTCGTCGAGCGTGACGACCACCTTGAAGTCTTTGGCCTCTTCCGTGGCGGTGGAGCCCTGCCCGCTGGTTAGACCGGAAGTGCGCCCGACGGCGCTCTGTCCGATCTCCGTTACGTGTCCCTTGAAAGTCTTGTTGCGGACGGCATCAATGGTCACTTCCGCGGGCTGGCCGAGCTTCACGTTGACGATGTCGGTCTCATCCACCTTTACTTCCGCCGTGATGGTGGAAAGGTCGGAGACCTGATAGAGCAGGCTGCCGGGCGAGTTCTGGATTCCGGGCACGACGTTCTCCCCTGCGTGCACGGGCAGCGCCGTCACGATGCCGTCCAGGGGTGAGGTGTAAATGGTCTTGGAACGAGCGTCGGTGGCCCGCACCAGCGCGGCACGCATCTGCGCGACGCGGGCCCGTGACATGTCGCGGTTGTAAGTGATCTGCTGGTACTGCGCCTTGGCTTGCGTCACGCGCGCTTCGGCCGCCTGGACGTTGGCCTGGGCCACCTCGAACTCGCTGCGGCGCTGATCATAGAGCTGCTGAGCAATCAGGCGGTCCTTGAGCAACTCCTGCGCGCGCGCCCAGTCGTCCCTGGCGCGGTTGAAATTCGCCTGCGCGGTCTGCAAGTCGGCCTGCAGGGTCTTCAGGCTAGCCGATGACGACTGGACACCCGCTTCCGACG